>DALYES010000062.1:0-5498 GCA_031972435.1 Minisyncoccota bacterium | reverse complement strand
TTGACAGACGACTCTCCACTCTTCACCGATTGGATATATCAACTTGAAACTGGTCATTTCCTATTCCCCGAAATAACAATCTCGACGTCCGAGAGTAATCGCATAGTACAATGAAATTTTGGTTTGCGCAAATTCAAGAGAGAGAACATACCCAGTTACCTTCATATGCTTTTTTCCCGAGCTTACTGTATAGCGTCCACCTGTTACGCATACGGTAAATTCGGATGGTGCAACATAGATTTGATTGGTGTAAATTTAAGAAGGCAACATCCCATTAGCTCCACACTCTTTTCCACCACCTTACTGTATAGTGTCCACCTGTTACGTAAAAAGTAAGTTAGTAATAGTCGTTTGTGCTGTTTCTTTCTGCGTCTGAAAATATAGGAGCTTTGTGAGTTATTTTCCTATACGACAAAATCGAGATACATTTCTCGAAATGTATCTCGATTTTCCTGTACGACCTAATTTTTAAGGAATCGAGTAGATGACTATAAAAATGGAAGTGCTCCCGTGGTGAAAGTTCGCAATAGTCGCTTGCGCTGTTTTTTTCTGCGTCTGAAAATTCATTTTGGATAGAATTTTCAGACGGACTCGACAATCATAGTCGCTTGCGCTCTTTGATTGTCGGTCACATCCTCTCAGGGGCTTTGATGCCGAGAAGGAAGAGGCCGTTTTTGAGGACGTGTTGTGTGGCGTTCGCAAGTGCGAGTTTGAATGGTGCGTATGAGTCATTCACATCGAGGATCTGCTCATGTGCGTAGAATGAATTGAACGCACTCGCGAGCGCCGTGAGATACACGACGAGGTGGTGTGGCGCTTGCTCGCGCTGTGCCTTGAGAACAATCTCTGGAAATTGGTAGAGGTACTTCTCGACCTCATAGGGTGCTGGAGGTGTAACGTCTGTACTCCCTACCATTCCCTGCTCTTGTGCTTTATGCAAAATAGAGACAATTCGAGCATGGGTGTACTGGAGGTATGGACCCGAATCACCTTCAAGTGAAAGTGCGCGTGCTTTGTCAAAGACGATATCACTCCCCACTGACTGGCGGAGTATCTGATACTTCACCGCAGAGACAGCGACCATTTCGGTGAGCGCTTCCATATCATCTGTCCGACTCTCTTTCGCGCGCTCTTCTGCCTCTTCGCGCATCTCTGCGAGGAGTGACTCTCCCGTGAGCACGTTGCCTTTTCGCGAGGACATCTTGCCGGTGGTAAGCGTGAGAAAGCCCGTTGGAATGTGCTCAATGATTTTATCTTTTGCCTCTGGAAACACTTCCTTGAGTGCAGAAATGAGGACTTTGAAATACTCACGCTGTTCACCACCAGTCACCACGTATGAGCGTGTCCACGTTGGATAGAGTGATTGCTTCTTTGCAAAGTTACCCATGTCTTTTGCTTCATAGGTCGGCAGTCCTTGAGAGTTGAGAAAGACGCGTGTGTGGAGCCCGTGACGCTCACCTCGAAAAATAACTGCGCCGTTGCTCTCTTCAAACACATCTCCGATGTGCTCGCGCACGAGCGCTGTTCCCTTTTCACTGACGTCGCTCTCAAAAAATTCTGCATCGAACTGTGTCCCCAACATCTCGCAGAGCTCGCCGAGTCGTGCACGTGAGGTGGTAATTCCCTGCATACGCAGGTCGTTCAAAATTTCGTTTGTCCCCGCGTAGAGTTCGCGGTTTATGGTTTCGATCTCCTCTTTTCCTGAGCCATCCTCATATGCAGTATTCCCGATGCGGTATGCTTCACCAATCGCATTAATGTCGTGTACATCTCCCTTCGTCTCCAAAAGACCCCACACACCCTTCGCAACAGTGAGCCCGATGTCTGACGGGTAATTTACCCGATGAAGTGTTGCTCCAGCAAACTCAAATAGTCGTGAAATGGATTCACCCACAATGTTTCCGACGAGATTGCCAATGTGGAGTGGCTTCATGAGGTTGGGACTCGTGTATTCAAAAATGATTTCTTCCCCCCTGAGTGAGTCATTTCTTCCGAATGATGAACCTTCGGTGTTGATGACCGCGATTTTTTCGGAGAAAAAATCGCGGTCGAGGCGGAAGTTGATAAAGCCAGGACCAGCGATTTCAATTGAAGCAACGTGGGGAATACTGCCGTCGAGTGCCTTTGCAAAAATCTCTGCAATTTCTCGAGGACTCTTCCCCATCTGCTTTGCACACACCATCGCCACATTGGACGCATAGTCACCATGGGTAAAATCAGTGGGGTGCTCCACAGTAAATGCGATGTCAGCACTGCCAAATTCAGTGAGGGCTTTCTTAATTGCTTCTCTAATGACTGGTTCCATGTGCTTCAGAATACAGGGACTTTTACACTTTGGAAAGGTGCTACTTGAGGCCAGACACGAGTTCGCGTGGTTTCCCCGATGCAACGGTAAACGTTTCTCTTCCAATCACCTGGCCACGCTCGGTCTCAACCGTACAGCGCCACACACCTTCCTGGTACGCGCTTATCTGCGTGTACCCACGATAGCCGTCACTCCTCCCTCCCTCAATGGGATACGATAATTTCGCATGTTCTTTCCATTCTCGTGCATCTTCGTCAAAATACTCCCAGCGGTGCACAATGTTTGTATTGAGTCGCGACGGTGAAAAGACCGATGCGAAGCAGAAAATATCTTCACCGGTGCTGTAGTGAAACATTTTATCCGAATCGCGATACCACTCCCACCACTGTGGTTTTTCGAATGATACGGGGTAGAGCCCGTTGCTGTCTTTCTCTCCCACCGTATGGTAAATACCAACGTCTTTCAGTGAAAGTGGAATTGGAGGAATGAGATTGGTAAAATAGAGTACGTTCATCGTAAGATAAATACATCCAATAATAAACACGACGTTCCGTTTTTGTAGTTGGATAAAATTCGGGACGATGCGCGTCACCAGACCAAAAAAGAGAGACATGACTATGAGTGCAATGAGCCCGCTTCCCACAAACACAACGGGACCCATTTTACCGAGATACACCGGTACGATAAGTGTCACATACGCAAAGAGACCTACAAAGAAGATGACGAGGTTGTACACCAATCGTTTGCTTCGATTTCGAATGGTCTCATTACCATAGATGACTCCGGCCAGAATGAGGATAAATGGCCAGCTCGCTGAAAGTGACCCACTTCGACCGTAGAATATGAGCATTCCTGAGAGGAGTCCTCCAAAGGCGTACTGCATCACAATCGGTGACTTATCACGCATGAAGCGACTCCCCTGCTCACCAAAATGTTCTGCAATACCTCCATAGAGTGTGAGGATAGAGAGCATTGCGAGTATCACATATCCAAAGAGGACAACATTATCAAACACTTGGTCGACGCGAGTGAGCGTGAGGTTGTCGAGAATAAACCCAAGGAGAAATGCAACGGTAAGCCAATGGTGACTGAGAAAGGTGCGCGTCTTTTTATATATCTCCGCAAACATTCCATGTATTGTACCGTATCCGAGAACAAAAGATGTCCTCAAACCACACCTCACCAAGCTTACCGTATACGTAACAGGTGTTACGTATACGGTAAATAGAGTATCCGATTATTTTAGACAAAACTCTCAGGAACTGGGAATTTCATACAGAGTGTCTCCACCGCTTGTTTGAGCTCTGCTCCCTTTGCATCGTTTCCGATATTCTTGAGTCGAGTGACCATGAACTCTGCCACCATAGTCGCCTCTGCCTCTTTCATGCCACGGGTCGTCATGGCGGGGGTACCAAAGCGAATACCTGATGGGTCCATGGCGGTGCGCGTCTCATCGGCAATCATGTTTTTGTTGAGCGTGATACCAATAGAGTCGAGTGCGACTTCAGCTTCCTTTCCTGAGATACCGAGTGAACCAAAGACATCTGCGAGGATGAGGTGGTTACTCGTCCCCCCGCCCTGCATACGAATACCCGCGATGTGAAAGACTTCCTCCATTGCCTTTGCGTTTTTCAAAATCTGCTGTGCGTACTCCTTAAACTTCGGGGTCATCGCCTCACCAAACGCGACTGCCTTTGCGGCAATTACATTCATGTGTGGCCCGCCCTGCATACCGGGGAACACGGTCTTGTTGATTTTCTTTGCAATCTCTTCGCTCTCACGGGTGAGTATCATTCCCCCGCGTGGGCCACGGAGTGTCTTGTGGGTCGTGGTGGTAATGACATCAAACCCATCATCAAATGGGTTCCGTACTGCTTTCCCTGCAATGAGCCCCGCGATGTGTGCCATGTCGGCCACAGTGTACGCTCCCACTTCCTTTGCAATTTCTACAAACTTTGCGTAGTCGAGTTCACGACTATATGCCGAAAAGCCCGCGAGGATAATCTTTGGCTTGTGTTCGAGCGCGACCGCGCGGAGGTGGTCGTAGTCAATTTCTCCCGTATTCACGTCCTTCATTTTGTATCGTACAAAGTTGAACACTTTGTTGATAGACGTAGTCGGGTGTCCATGGGTGAGGTGTCCGCCATGTGAGAGGTCCATGCCGAGGACCGTGTCCCCCGGCTCGAGGAGTGCAAAGTACATTGCAGAATTTGCGGGCGCGCCCGAGAGTGGCTGGACGTTGGCGTATGCACAGTTGAAGAGTGTCTTTGCGCGTTCAATCGCAATCGTTTCTACGATGTCGGTAAACTCTTGCCCACCGTAGTACCGCTTCCCTGGGTAACCCTCTGAGTACTTATTGGTGAACACCGAGCCGTTCGCTTCGCGAACGGCTCGCGACACATAGTTCTCACTCGGAATGAGTTCGAGCCCTTTCGCCTCTCGCTCCTCTTCCCCTACAAGTGCTCCATACACCTCTGCGTCTTGCTTTGCAATATATTCGTACATAATTCAAAAATAGAAAATAATAAATAGTGAATATAAAATATTCGGTTGTGTGTTTCCTATGTCATGAAGTGTTATGCTTTTCAACCACTATCGATTATCTCCGTTTCCGTGAAGCATTCCTCGATCCTTACGAGACGCAAGTTTTTCAAGATTGAGTGTTGCGACCTCATCAAGGTGAAATCCAAACTCTGATGAAAGTTGTGCAAGGTACCAAAGAACATCACCCATTTCTTTTTTAATCTCTGCTCGCTTCTCATCAGACACAAATGCTGCATCTGTGATGTCTGCATCACGAATAAGCTTCTTCACTTTCTCGAGGACTTCTCCTGTTTCTCCTGCAAGACCAAGTGCTGGGTATACAAAATTTTTTCCCACATTTGGATATATGGCAGTATCTCCGACGCGTTCCTGATATATATTGAATTCCATCGGGCTATTTTAGCACCATTTGATACCTCCCCGCAAAAACGCTACTATTAAGCCACTATGATAAAACCATATTCAGAACGGACTGCAGACGAACAGTATAAAAATCTCCTTAAAGAGATTCTTGCAAAAGGGATTCGCACCCCAAGTAGACAGGGTACCGATGCACTTACGCTTATGGGAGCTACTCCAATGCACTTCAGGCTTGATAATGGTTTTCCAATGATTACCGAGCGGAGTGTAAAAGGGTTTTGGCGACAAG
>DALYES010000061.1:1094-5586 GCA_031972435.1 Minisyncoccota bacterium | reverse complement strand
AAAAAGCTCATAGAAGCATCGTGGAGAGAGGCGCTCAGTGACGAGTTTGAAAAACCTTATTTTGTAACGCTCACTACCACGGTGAGTGCTCTATACCGTGGTGATGAACCGGTCTTCCCACCTCAGCAATTTCTTTTCAATGCATTTGCACTGTGCCCCTTTGATTCAGTGAGTGTCGTCATCCTCGGACAAGACCCGTACCATGGCAGAGGGCAGGCGCACGGGCTCTGCTTCTCGGTACAGGACGGTGTCCGAATTCCACCTTCACTCAAAAATATATTCAAGGAGCTCAGTGCGGACCTCGGTGTACCAGTATGCACTTCAGGCGACCTCACAAGATGGGCCACGCAAGGAGTACTCCTCCTCAACACAACACTCACCGTACAAGAAGGAAAACCAAATTCGCACCGAGGCCTCGGATGGGAGGTATTTACGAATGCAGTCATTCAAAAAATTTCTGACGAGAGAGATCATGTGGTCTTTCTCCTCTGGGGTGCGCACGCGCAACAAAAGAGAGTATTTACCGACAAAAAAAAGCACCTTCTACTTGAAGCACCCCACCCCTCTCCACTCTCTGCATATACCGGTTTTTTTGGATGTGGGCACTTTAGCAAAACCAATGAGTACCTCCTCGCACAAGGTAAAAAACCTATTGTGTGGTAAGCATATCTTCTTGTGTCCGTATCGCTTCCTCAATACACTGTGCCACGTCATCTGCATGCATGATTCTAAATACGAAATTGTGAAATATCTGCTCAGAGTGATGTGAGTCTCTGATAGCGGTCTCAACACTACTCCCCTGTGGTAAATAGTCAGGGTTTGCGATGCACCGCATACGCATATCTTCTTCGGTCAACTCTGGATGAAACTGTACGCTATAGCGATTGAGTCCGTGCCGAAGTGCGCTGTACTGACACTGTTCTCCATACGCGAGGAGGACGGCACCTTCGGGGAGTGTCGAGAGTGAGTCTTGATGACCGTACTGTACCGTAAATTGAGGTTGCATCCCCTGAAAGAGCGGGTCATTCCTCCCCTCTTCGGTGAGTACTACTTCGTGGGAACCAACCTTAGCTTGCTCTCTGTCATTGAGCACTTGAACGCCACGTGCGTATGCAAGAATCTGGTGCCCAAAACAGATACCGAGCGTGGGGATGTGGTGCTCCGCAAGGTATGCAATAAGTGGTGCGTGACATTGTGCGAGTTCACATGATTTTAATACTGCTTCGTCGCTCTGTTCGAGTCCACCATCAAAAAACAAATCTCCCGAGCCTCCAAGAATAATGGCGTCTGCATCCTCACAGATAGTCTCTGGATTCTCCCAATCAATGGGATCGTTAAAAATATTTTTAAACTCCAGTGAGACGGGGAGCGCTCGAAACGCGCGTGTATACACTCCAATCTCACTCTCAATACTGCTTGATATCTTTCTAAATTGTAGAATCAAAATTTTTTTCATACACACACAATAGCTCAACGTGGGTATCATAATATTCTGAAACCCGTTCGTCTAGGTATAGTGGCCACATACCCACTCTCCGAGTGTTACATGATTATATCCCCTTACAATTTGCTGCGGGAGTGTACCCTGCTTTTTCTGCTTCTTCCTTTGAAGCAAACCAGACTTTATTTTCTTCTTTGATTTGCTTTGCACCAGCACACCACGGGAGGTGATACTTTGTACCACTCTTTGATGCGACGTACTTTCCCTGCTCTGCTCCCACTGCCTGTGGAGACGCCTGAGTAGTGGGAGATGATGTTGCCTCTGCGGAGGCTTGACTTTCAACGATTTTTGTTTCAATAACTGATGCTGAATGTGCTTGTGATGCCGGTATATGTCCACTATCACCCACAGACAGACGTCCGAGGTAGAAAGAAACGAGGGAAACAGCAATAATGAGTACCGTGAGCATATATTCAGTATTTTGAAAAAAGCCCTTGAATTTTATTGATAATTCTTGTATACTCATGCGCACTATTATACAGCACCCGAATTAAACGGCACTGCATAAGCATTTAGATAATTACGACATATGGCACATAAAAAAGCGGGCGGTAGCGCTAAAAACCTCAGTGACTCAAATCCACAGTTTCTTGGTGTAAAGCGTTCAGATGGGCAGACAGTCAAAGTCGGCGAGATTATCGTTCGACAGCGTGGTACTAAAATTGAAGCAGGAAAGAACGTCTTTGTCTCAAAAGATCACACACTTCATGCGGGTAAGGCAGGAAAAGTATCTTTTGGAAACATGCAAAAGACACGTTTTGATGGACATAGCATCTCCAAAAAGCGAGTTGCAGTCATCGAAGGATAAATTTCTCACAATACGTACACGTATAGCATGGATACATACCACAAAACCGGCGCAGAGCGCCGGTTTTGTGTTTTCCATGTTTCTAAAATTTCTGCTTTTATTGCGTCTTGAGTGTCACTGACTTGATAATGACAGGATCTACAGGAAGGTCACGCTCACCTGTTTCAACTGCCGAAATCGCGTCGATAACGTCCATTCCCTTCACCACACGACCAAATACAGGGTGCTTGGATGAGAATGGTTCTTTGTTGAAATCGAGTCCTGTGTTGTTTACCGTATTGATGAAGAATTGACTCCCTCCCGAATTTGGCTGTCCAGTGTTTGCCATTGCAATCGTACCGCGCACATTTGAGAGTAGTGGGTCTTCTACAAATTCGTCTTGAATTGTATACCCCGGACCTCCGGTCCCATATGAAGCGACGTTGTCTCCCTTACTGTTTGGGTCGCCAGCTTGAATCATGAAGCTGTCAATTATTCTGTGAAACTTTGTCCCATCGTAAAACTTTTCCTCAGCGAGTTTAATGAAATTTCCTGTGGTAATAGGCATTTTGTCCTCAAAGAGTTCAATCTCAAACGTACCCTTATTTGTGGTAAAAACTGCAATTCGATTCATAGTGTTAGTAATTTCTGGTTTAGCAACTTGTAATTCTTCTGGTGAAAGTGGCCCCTCGAGTTCCTCGTTGACGTCGAGCAGTGTTTCTGGTGCTTGATTTGTCTTTTCTACCCACCAACCAATGAGCCCGACGAGGACGATTGAGATACCGAGCACGAATGCAATGTGTTTGATACTTGCCATACTACTTTTTAACAACTTCTAATGTGCACACTCCTTTTCCTCCTCCAAACGAGAGTGGTATTTCGTGAATACCGAGTTCCTTGATTGGATGTGCGAGGAGAATACTCTGCTTTCCGAGAACAATGTGCTCGGTTACCTCAAGATGTTTTGCAATATCATCCGCGTTGATTCCCTTGAAAAGATGTCCTTTTTCGTTTGCCTCAACTGGGTACCTGATGCGCTTCTCCGCGAGAACTATACACGCATCTATGAATACCTTTTGTGCGTGTTCTTTTTGAGTGCTGTGTTGCTTCTCCTCCTCACCAATACGTTTCAATTGTTCATCCGTGGCAATAACCGCAAGCTTTCGAGGGATGAGAAAATTGAGTGCGTGACCACTTGGAACATCCTTCACCTCTGATTTTCGTCCCAGTCGTGCAACATCTTTTATAAGAATTACTTTCATATACTGCTACACTGATTCATTAACGACGAATAATACCGCACATCATAACAGATAGAGCGTGTGGCTCACAATAGACAACGGAATGCTTACGATGCTTATTATTATTTCGCGAGAAATTCGAGTGCTGCGTCGAGCTGTGGGTCTTTCTCTGTGGTACGGTCTTCGGGAGTGCGCTCAACCACAATATCGGGAGTAAGTCCTGCAAGTGAGATTGAGGTACCATTTGGGGTAAGCCATCTCGCCACCGTCACCTTGAGCGAGGAACCATCGTCGAGTGTCACGAGCTCTTGTACTGAACCTTTTCCAAATGTCTGTGCACCGATAATCGTTGCTACCTTGTGCTCTTGGAGTGCTCCTGCAAGAATCTCAGATGCAGATGCTGAACCTCCGTCAACGAGAACCGCGAACTTTTTTGGAGCATGTGTTCCCAGTTCTTTCCCAGAACTACGGTACACATCTTCTTCCTTTCCACCTCCATAACTTTCACGCACAACGGTTTTTCCCATCGGGAGAAAGTAGCTCGCAATAGAGACTGCACTTTGCAGGTATCCACCAGGATTTCCCCGAAGATCGAGAACCAGTTTACTCTTGCCACTTTTCACATACTCACGGAGTGCCTTCTGCATTTCCATTTCTGAAATCGCATTGAAGCTGTAGAGCGAAATAATGAACACGTCACCGCGCACCTCTGTCTTGCTCGTTGGGATAGTGATGGTGTCACGCACGACCGTAATGTCTCGAAACCCTTCTTCACCCTTTCGGAAAATTGCAAACTTCACTTCAGTCCCCTTCTCTCCACGAATACGCTGGACTGCTTCATCAACACTAACACCTTCTGTCGACTCATCATTGATCCGGACAATGATATCCCCCGCAATCAGTCCAGCTTTTTCAGCAGGACTATCGGGGAGAGGTGCAATTACCGTAATTACATCATCTCGC
>DALYES010000061.1:0-1084 GCA_031972435.1 Minisyncoccota bacterium | reverse complement strand
ACTGAAATTTCCCTTGATGTCCGCTTCAAACATTTCAGCATCTTCTGGTGGAAAGTAGACCGTGTATGGATCACCAAATGCGCGGACAAGCCCTTCAATGGCTCCGTGCACCTTTTCTTTATCGGTGAGGGGTGTTGAGGTTGATGAGGTAACAAACTTCTCATCGAGCAAATTCCACACATGCCAAAACTCAGTCAAATCGACTGAATCATCAGCCTTCGTCTCACGACTCAAAAATGAAAAAATATTTGCCTCGAGACGTGTGTCATTTCCAATATGGAGCCCTGAAAAAAAGGTCGCAGTCGCGAGAAGTACTGCAAGTCCAATACCCAAAAAAGACTGCCGCTTCCCCTTCTCGATTTTTATCTCTTCATATGTAACAGGAATTTGTGTAGGCTCATGTGCCCCCTGTTGTTCTTCATTGTGTATCATTCTTATAAGTATGACACTCTTCCCCACTTATACAAAATGCAACTCTTGGTATTACTCATGCTGTGGTACCATTACACGATGATAGAACGTTTTAGGCAAGGAAAACTCATTTGGATTAACATGAAAGATCCTCGCACTGAGGAAGTGCAAAAGGTAATGAATGAGCTTGATATTGCGCCATCTCTGATGACCGACCTCACTACGTTTGTTCCAAAAAACACCGTTACACGAGCAGAAGATACCATTAAGGTGACGCTCGACTTCCCTGTTATCAAACGTCTCAACTCTGATCACCAGTTTGAGGTGAAATTTTTGATTGCAAAAAAATATTTAGTCACGGTGCAGTATGAAGAAATGGAAGCAATTGATCGTTTCAAACGACAATTTGAGGTCGCAACCACACTTCGCAAAAAACAATCAGGCTTATCAGGTGCACATATTTTTTTCTCTCTCTTTAACAACCTCTACGACAGCGCACTCTCCAAACTTGACTACATTGAAACAAAACTCGCGGACATCGAGTCTGATATTTTTAAAGACAATGAAAAATACATGGTGTACGAAATCGCAACCGTGAGTAAGCAACTCATCTCATTTCGACACACCATTCATGGGCACGAAGAAATATATAAGGATTTGACGATGCAATTTC
>DALYES010000060.1:4131-5676 GCA_031972435.1 Minisyncoccota bacterium | reverse complement strand
TGTCAGGCACAGAAAAAATTGTTCAATGAATCAAAAAATTTGCCGTACATTGAATGTTCGACTGCCGATGGTCAGGGTCAAACAAAAGTGTGTGCAGATGCAAAAGTGACTGGCTACCCCACATGGATTTTTGCTGACGGCTCAATCGCAAACGGTGAGCAGACCTTTGAAGAACTCTCTTCAAAAACGAACTGTCCTGTGCCAAAAATATAATGGTTGAAGCGTTACTGACTTTTAACCACATCCTCGGTCTAGGATCGATACTTGTACTTATCGCAACTGCGTTACTCATTACCGACCTTGGAACACAACGAATACTTGCACCGTATGTGAGCGAGTGGGGTCTCTTCGTCGCCTGTATGGCGACTATTGCTTCGGTAGTACTATCACTTGTCTACTCTGAGTACTTTGGCATCATCCCCTGTGGACTCTGCTGGCTTGGGCGGGTTGCTCTCTACCCACAAGCAATTCTGAGTGGTACTGCACTTTTTAGTCATGACAAAAAATTTATGCCTCTGTATGGCATTATCCTTTCGGTATTCGGACTTATCGTCGGTGCGTATCAACACTTCATTCAAATGGGTGGAGGTGAATTTATTGCCTGTCCCGTTTCCGGAGGAGATTGTGCCCGCCGTTTTTTCTTCGAATTCGATTTTATGACCCTCCCACTTGTCTCCGTCATTCTCTTTGCATTTCTCATTGTGCTGTACGTATACCTACGAACGATTCATACACAAAATGAATAGATACAACGGGACTTGAAGTTATACCGGTACAAGACTAACTCAGAGAATCGGGTGGATTGATGTTTTGCACAGGACTCACGATGTTTGGGTTCCACTCTGCTTTTATTTCTCCATGGACTTTCTCAAACTGCGCAATCTCATGAGTGAGATACTGAAGAAGACGCTTTGTATGGGCAGGGGTGAGTGCGTATATTGCAGGCTGTGCTCCTGAGCTTAGCCCAAGCACAAAATACTCAGGGGTAAAACCAACCTTTATATTTTCACAAAAAATCTTTGGTGCTTTCTGGAGGTCTTCTGGTTTCATATGTATGTTTGATTAGGAAGACAGTATAGCATAACCTTGATGCCTTCTGATTCGTACTACTATTGTTCTTGCATGGTTGACCTTTGAGTGTGGCACTTCACAAAAAATCATTTGCATCACCTCAACAGCAATTTACCGTATACGTAACAGGTGGACACTATACAGTAAGTGAACACCTACTGAACATTGGAAAAAGAAGGGGGCAGCCCTCATGTTCTCCAAGGATTTTTCTCAAAATGATTTACCGTATACGTAACAGGTGTTACGTATACGGTAAGTGTCAAAATTGCTTCAGTTCGATTTCAATTTGAAAATTTACATCTCCAGCGCGCGATGAAACTACTAGCAGCGGACCCTGGTTCTATTTTTCATAAGTGGGGTTCTTTACTAGTCTGTCGCACTCTGCGACATAGAACATGCGTTGGCGGTGGCCAACTCCTTAGCTAGCAAAGAACCCTTGGTCCCGCCCGCAGGGTGGGGTTCTTTACATTTACC
>DALYES010000060.1:3322-4121 GCA_031972435.1 Minisyncoccota bacterium | reverse complement strand
ATTTATACATATGGAAAACACTGCAAAAAACTTTGCCCTGCAATTGGGTTCGCTCGTATCATTATATGTAACAATCGTCGGGTTGATCATGCTCCTCTTTAGTATTATTAGCGTACATTACCCAGATCCTGCACAGGGATACTACGAGATAGAGGGTGCTGCTTCGAGCATTCGCTTTGGCATCGCAATGCTCATCGTCTTCTTTCCTGCATACATAGCTCTCACCCGACTCGTCAACAACGTCCGTCGAAATGAACATGGGACATACCTCATGCTCACCAAGTGGCTCATCTACCTCTCGCTCATCGTCGGGGGTGCAGCAATTCTTGGTGATCTTGTGGGTGTCATCTATGGATACCTCAATGGAGAGCTCACCATTCGTTTTGCACTCAAAGCACTCTCATTTTTTGTGGTGATTGCTTCTGCATTCATCTACTATCTCTTTGATGCAAAGGGGTATTGGCAGACACATGAACAGGAATCTATCTGGTACGGCCTTGGAGCCACTGTCATCGTCATTGTAGCGCTCACGCTCGGCTTTATGAACACCATGACCCCAAGCGAAGTTCGCGAAGCTTCACTCGATTCAGCACAAATTAATGACCTTACACTCATACAGTCACAAATTGAATCCTTCTACCAGACCAACGGGGGGCTACCCGAGTCAATCGACAAAGCATTTCTCGGAATGGAGGCACCAGTGGCCTCTGAGAATCGAGACCCGTACGAGTACACGGTGACGAGTCCATCGTCGTTTGAGCTCTGTGCAACCTTCGCAAAAGAGTCAAGCAAGAGTGAA
>DALYES010000060.1:0-3312 GCA_031972435.1 Minisyncoccota bacterium | reverse complement strand
CAGTATGCACAACCAATGTTTTCAGGAGCGCTCATTACGAATGGCTCAAACTGGAACCACGGCACAGGCCACTGGTGCTTCACACGAAACATCAACACCCAAGCCCTCGAGACTCCATTCAAGGGGTAGACTTATTTGACTTTTGTTCTACTATGATGTTCAATGCTTTCATATTGAACGCATGGTGTGTTCATGTTCTTCGCCGAAAGGCAACAACCAGAGGAGTAGCGACGTGATCAGTGACCAACTTAAAAAAGCGAAAGCCGAAGCAGCAAAATGCACCACAGCTGATGAAGCAAGGGAGCGATGGTACGAAGCTCCGCATCTGAGCATCGAGGAAGCTGTGTTCTTCACGCGGTATGTAGAGCTTGCAGATGCTGAAGCAGAAGCCCAAGCAGCCGCGTGCACCACTGCTGATCAAGCCTGGGTGCTGTACGAAGATGCCATCGAAGGAAGCATTGCGAAAGCTGTGTTCTTCAAGCGGTGGGAAGAGCTTGCAGATGCTGAAGCAGAAGCCCAAGCAGCCGCGTGTACCACTGCTGATCAAGCCTGGGTGCTGTACGAAGATGCCCCTGGAGGAAGCAATGCGAAAGCTGTGTACTGTGCACGGGCGCAGGAACTCCCCTGAACGAGACCTAGCCGTTCAACCAATGGAAAAGCCATCTGGGGGACGGCTTTTTCTATGTCTACTCATAACCACCCAAGCACCTCAACCTCAATTCAAGGGGTAGGCTGGACATCCTGCAGATTAACTGCATAATATGAGAAACGTATTACATATGGCTCGTTTTCGATATGCATAAAAAATTCAATCATGAGGGGATAGAAAAGAAGTGGCAAGATGAGTGGCAGAAGTCAGGAATATACAACCTTGGCGCTCGTGATGAGAGGAAGGAAAAAGAGTACGTACTCGTCGAATGGCCATACCCCTCAGGAAACCTCCACGTTGGACATTGGTTTGCATTTGCTATTGTCGACATCTACGTGCGCGCTCGCCGTATGCAGGGGAAGCAAGTCTTGTTTCCTATTGGTTTTGATGCATTTGGACTACCCGCGGAAAATGCAGCAATGAAGCGTGGACTCAATCCAAAAGAGTGGACTGAATCGAACATCGCGCACATGAGAGAGCAACTTCGTAGTATGGGCAATGCATTCTCATGGGACAGTACGACGAGCTCGACTGATCCTGAATACTACCGGTGGACGCAGTGGATGTTTACACAATTTTTTGAAAAGGGAATTGCGTACCGTGGTACGGGCGTCGTGAACTGGTGCCCCGGGTGCCACACCGTCATAGCAAACGAACAGGTGACGAGCGACAACACCTGCGAGCGGTCGGGTGATGTAATCGAGAAACGGGATATGACACAGTGGATGCTCCGCATTACCGACTATGCCGACCGCCTCATCGACGACCTCGACACACTCGACTGGCCCGAGCACATTAAGGAAGCACAGCGACAGTGGATTGGTCGTTCGAAGGGAGCACAGCTGACGTTTACACTCTCCACGGGAGATAGTGTAGACGTATTTACGACGCGCCCCGACACGCTCTTTGGTGCAACGTACCTTGTGCTCGCTCCTGAACACGAGCTGGTCACACAAAACAAATCATCAATTCAAAACTGGGCTGAGGTTGAAACGTACATGCGCGAAGCATTCCAAAAAGATGACATGGCGCGCACCAAAACCGAAAAGGAAAAAACGGGTGTCCGACTTGAGGGAATTACCGCAACAAACCCCGCGACGGGGAAGGAGATTCCCGTGTACATCGCTGATTACGTCCTCAAGGGCTATGGCACGGGTGCCATCATGGCTGTCCCCGCACACGACGAGCGCGACTTTGCGTTTGCGAAGAAATACGGTATACCCGTCACCCACGTCATTGCAAAACATCTTGTGTATACAGGTGAAAATGCAATGCGTGACGGCGTAGAAACACTCGTACGCGATGTGGTAGATGTGATAATTGAACATCCTACCGATGGTACTTTCCTGCTCATAAAAGAAAAAACTGAGGGAGGAAATGTAGACGTGCACTTTGTTGGGGGAGGGATAGACGGTGAGTCGGAGGAGAAAGCTATAGCACGTGAGACTACAGAAGAGTCGGGGTTTGTTAATTTTGATATCGTCTCTGGACCATTTGGATACGGTTCCACAGAGGGATATAGGCATTCGAAGAAAAAGAACCAAATTTCAAAAGGTGGTTTTTATCATGTTAAATTGCGTGATTTGGAGCGGGTACATTCTGAAGTTGAGGATGGAAAACATGAAATGGAGTGGGTAGAGCGAGATGATGTTGCACAGAGAATCACCTGGGCTACCCATGTACATGGGTGGGAGTGCTTCTTTTCACAGAAAATTTTCACCGACCACGGTATACTCGTGAACTCAGGTGAATTTGACGGCATGAATTCCGAAGAAGCAAAAATCGCCATCACCGAGAAGGTGGGGGGAAAGATGACATCGACGTACCGTCTCCGCGACTGGTCTATTGGTCGTCAACGATACTGGGGCGTGCCTATTCCGATTGTGTATGACATGAATGGTACACCACACTCCATTCCACACGAGCACCTCCCGTGGCACCTCCCTACGGATGTCGATTTTACCCCGACCGGTGAACCTCCGCTCGCAAAGAGTGTTGAACTGAGAGAGCGCGTCACACGCATTTTTGGAGAGGGTTGGACCCCTGAGGTAGAGACCATGGATACCTTCGTCGATTCGTCATGGTACTTCCTACGCTACATTGACCCGCACAACGACACTGCATTTTCTTCGATCGACGCTCAAAAGACGTGGATGCCCATCGATACGTACTTTGGTGGTGCTGAACACACGACCATGCACCTCCTCTACTCACGTTTCTGGCACAAAGCGCTCTATGACCTCGGGCTCGTCACCACCTCAGAGCCATACACGAAGCGTATCAACCGCGGACTCGTACTCGGTACCGATGGCAACAAAATGAGTAAGTCAAAAGGGAATGTGATTGACCCTGATGAGCAGGTAAAGACGCTCGGAGCAGATACGGTAAAGATGTACCTCGCGTTTCTCGGGCCGTACGGTGAGCTTGCAAACTACCCATGGGATATGGGAGGCATTGTGGGTATTCGACGCTTCCTCGAGCGCGTGTATGGGCTCGGTGAGCACATCGGCGACGGGGAGTCACCAGAGACAACAAAGCTCCTCCACAAGACAGTGGAGAAAGTGACTGGGGACATTGCACTCTACAAATTCAACACCGCAATCAGTGCACTCATGATCTTCATCAACCATACTGAGAAGTCAACGCTGACCAAAGAATCCTAC
>DALYES010000059.1:0-5778 GCA_031972435.1 Minisyncoccota bacterium | reverse complement strand
ATGGAAAATACAAATACACTTGAACAATTGGCATCACTCATACATACAATAAAACCCGAACCCGCAGACGCGATCGTTCTTTTGGCTGGTGATCTCTTGCATCGCGTTCCAAAGACCGTTGAGCTCTATGAGTCGGGACTCGCGCCGTTCATTGTGGTGACAAGTAGCGCAAACGATCGCGCGTATGGAAGTATGACTGCTGGAGCATTGCGAGAGGAGCTCATCAAGCGTGGAGTTCCATCCGAAGCAATCGTCTGGGAAGAGACGGCACCTCACACAAGAGCAGAAGCAGAATCGACCCTCCGTATAGCTCAAAAGAATGGGTGGAAAAGACTCCTTTTGGTGACGACGGAGTATCACCAGTATCGAGCTCTCCTTACGTGGCTGAAGACAATATCGGATATGGAGAGTCCTGTGCACATCACCATTGTCCCCGTCATCCCATTTCCGACATTTCGACATGAGACACGTGACGAAGCGATAACGAGGGAGCTCGCGCGCATCAAGATGTATCAAGAGAAAGGTGATGTTGCAGACTGGGAGACGGGTATCTCATATCTTAAAATGTCATGATATGATGACATGACTATGAAATGGCAAGAAGCAAAAAAGATTATGGGGAAGAATTTCATTGGCCCCGATGAACTGACTTCTATTGCCGAGGAGCTTTATGTCGCACCAATCAAAACTGTTCCGGCTATTCCGTACGACACGCAGATGCTAAAGAGTGTATCAAAAGAGTACATCTTGGTACTGGGGGTCACAAAAATGTCGGACGGCAGACCGCTTACACTCAATAATATGCGTGCACATTTCGGACTTGATCCAGCAATTTCTGAGCCATGCTTTTATAATCAAGACTGGTATCTCAAAGAGAAGTTCGCGAATGTAACAACACTAAAACATAAATGGTATCTCATACGAAAAAGTGTCATCAAAGAAAGTCGCGCAGTTCGTCCGGATATCCTCGAAGGAAAACTTAAGAAAAAAGAGAAATTCCCGACCGCAATTCTCACCGCGTTCACCTTTTTCACTTACTATTTTTTACATGACGGCGCGATGCTCTGGAAGCACGATTTCATCTGGTGTAGTGACAAAGATACGAACGGGGACCGTATCTATACAGGTCGCTACGAGGATTCGAAGAAGAGTAACAAAAATGGTTTCAATATCCATCGTCACCTTGCCATTCGTTCGGTATACGGGGCAGTGACACAAATTGATTAGTTCATCCGTTATAATCATCATATGAAACCAACTATCAAACGTATCGGAGAGAAAGAAGTTGCGTATGTGAATGAAGTACTCGATTCAGAATTTCGCGGTCCGCGCGACACGAAGATGCTTCGCCGTGCCGAGGAGGCATTTTCAAAGCGACTTGGTGTCGGATACTCCATTGGTCACGTGAATGGCACGGCCACGCTCCACTCCGCGCTCTATGCAGCAGGAGTGCGTGCTGGTGATGAGGTCATTGTTCCACCACTCACCATGTCAGCAACGACCATGGCAGTACTTCAGGCTGATGCAGTGCCAGTCTTTGCAGATGTTGTGGAGGAGACGCTCCAGATAGATCCGAAGTCAGTTGAGAAACTAATCACTTCACGAACAAAAGCAATTATCACCGTCGCTCTCTATGGATTATCTCCAGACATGGATCCGATTATGGAACTTGCGAAGAAGCACAATCTGAAAGTAATAGAAGATGATGCACAGTGTTTTCTCGGAGAATACAAAGGAAAGTTAGTCGGAACGATAGGACATTTCTCAAGTTTTAGTTTCCAAAGCACAAAACATCTGACTGCGGGGGAGGGGGGAATGGTGTGCACAAACGATATTGATGGTGCAGATTTGGTCAGACGATTTGCGGTACTTGGCTATGCCTCAGTATCTGCAAAAGCAGGAAAGATTTCCAAAGATGACATTCAGAACCCACACTACAATCGTCATGCATCAATGGGGTATAACTACCGTATGCCGGATTTGTGCGCGGCGGTCGCTCTTGGACAGATTGAGCGCATGGACGAACTTGTAGAACGGAGAATAGATTCAGCGAATCTCTTCATAGACGCAATGAAGGGGTGTGATTGGCTTATCCCACAGCGCACCCCGGAGGGATATAAGAATGTGTACTGGGGGCTTGCGGTGCGACTCGTGGACGCTCCAGTCTCGTGGGTTGATTTTCGAAAGAAGTTCATGGAGCTTGGTGGCGATGGTATCTATGCGACATGGAAGTTGACCTACCAAGAACCGATGTTTCAAACCATGAATCTTGCAGGGAAAGAGGAGGTTATTCGAGCGACATACAAAGGCACACTTCAAGACTATACATCTAGACTGTGTCCCGTAGCGGAAAAAGTACAACAACAAATTCTCGCGTTCAAGACCAACTATTGGGAATGGGAGCGTGCTGAAAAACAAGCCGATATACTTAAAAAAACAATTTCACTTTTTAATGCCATATGATAGGAAATAAAAAAGTCGTTGCGACTATTGAGGGAAGAATGACATCGACACGCCTTCCCGGGAAAATACTGATGCCACTCTGCGGAAAGCCAGTCATGCAACACATGATAGAACGACACCGCCGAAGTAAGTTCACGGATGAGGTAGTGGTGGCAACTACCGTCAATGCCACGGATGACCCCGTGGTTCGTCTGTGTGAAGAACTGAACTGCCCGTATTTTCGCGGGAGTGAAGATGATGTGCTTGGGAGAATCGTCGGGGCAGGTACAAAATATGGTGCGGGCATACTGGTGCAAGGAATGGCTGATAGCCCACTCGTGGATTGGCGCATCGTCGACGAGCTCATACGCATGCTCGAGGAAGGGAGTTATGACGTAACCAGTAATGAGTTTGGTAGTGGCAAGTATCCAGACGGATTTGACATGCGTGTGTATCGTTTCTCCGTACTGCAACTATTCGAGAAAAAAAACTCTGCACTAGAATATCGTGAGCACGCTGGATATGAAATACGTAGTGGTGAAGGGGAGTATACGCGAGGGTTACTACACGCGACTGGTGATATGTTGTGGCCAGAGTTACGCCTCACACTGGACACTAAAGAGGATTATGAGCTCATTTCTGCAGTATACGATGCCTTGTGGCCACAAAACAAAGACTTCTCTGCAGATGATGTTGTACGATTTCTTAAGTCCCATCCAGAACTGGTCGCTATTAATGCCAATATAGTTCAGAAGCAACCGTAACAGTATTATGACGAGGAGGAGTAACTGATCTGAAAACAGAAGATTATTAGCCACGCATACAGTCTACTTCTGTTACTTGTCGTTAATTGATACTATTTCACTATGTCACAAAAAGAAGAAGCATACGCATTTATACCAGCTCGACAACCACTCATTGATGAGTCGACGTACCAATCTCTGTACAATGAGTCAATTAAGAATCCTGAAGTATTTTGGTCAGAACAAGCAGAAAGAGAACTCGATTGGATGAAAAAATGGGATACGGTGATGTCAGGAAGTTTTGAAGAAGGAAATATAAAATGGTTTGAAGGTGGGGTACTCAATGTGAGCTACAACTGTCTTGACCGGCACGTGCTTCAGGGATATGGCGGACAGACAGCTTTTATATGGGAAAGTAATGCTGGTGAGAGTGTGTACATTACCTACGAACATATGCTTGAAAAGGTGTGTCGTTTAGCCAATGTCTTGAAGGAGCAGGGGGTCGGTAAGGGTGATCGTGTGTGTATCTACATGCCGATGATTCCAGAGGCGGTATACGCGATGCTTGCATGTGCGCGTATTGGGGCTATCCATACGGTAGTTTTTGGAGGATTTTCTGCTGAGGCACTTGCGCATCGGATTCTTGATGCAGACAGTAGAGTAGTAATTACTGCAGATGTTGGACGAAGGGGTGAGAAAACTATCTCCCTAAAAGCACAGGTAAACAAAGCACTTACCCAGTGTCCCTTGGTGCGAGCGACTATTGTGGTGAGAACATCAGACCTTGATGTAGAGAGGCATCCAACGGATGTTGATTACCACGCAGCCCTTTCAAAAGTTTCTCCTACATGCGAACCAGAACCAATGAATGCTGAGGATCCTCTTTTTATTCTCTATACATCAGGTTCGACCGGTAAACCGAAAGGAGTAGTTCATACGACCGCTGGATATCTCTTGTATGCAGCACTGACTCACACATATGCCTTTGATTACCAAGAGGGGGATATCTATTGGTGTATGGCTGATGTCGGTTGGATAACGGGTCATTCGTACATTGTGTATGGGCCACTGTGTAATCGTGCAACGAGTGTCATGTTTGAAGGTGTTCCAACGTATCCTGATGCGTCACGAACCTGGGACATTGTTGAAAAACATCAGGTGACTATTTTGTACAGTACACCAACAACGATTCGTACACTCATGGCATATAGTGACGAATATGTTGTGTCGAAAAATCGTTCAAGTTTACAAGTGTTGGGGTCTGTCGGTGAACCAATCAATCCCGAAGCATGGAGGTGGTTTTACACCGTTGTTGGTGAAAAGCGGTGTCCTATTGTTGACACATGGTGGCAAACGGAAACAGGCGGATTCATGCTCGCTCCATTGCCGTGGGCTGGTGTTCAAAAACCAGGGTATTGCATGCGTCCTTTTTTTGGAGTACAGCCAGTTATTCTTGATGATGCAGGGAATGAGGTCTTTGGTACGGGGAGTGGAAAACTTGCCTTGAAGGGTGCGTGGCCTGCCCTCATGCGGGATTTGTGGCAGGACCACAATCGCTATGCAGAAATTTACTTTAATCCGTACCCTGGATATTACCTAACAGGGGATGGTGCCATGAGAGATGCTGATGGTGATGTGCGAGTTACAGGACGAGTTGACGATGCGATGAACATTTCAGGGCACCTTATTGGTACTGCTGAGATTGAAAGTGCACTCGTTCTCCATCCTCGCGTTGTTGAGGCTGCTGTTGTGGGAATTCCGCACATTCGAAAAGGTGAATCTATGATTGCATTTGTCATACTTAAAATTGGCGAAGCGGTAACAGACACACTCTATGAAGAATTGATTGACTTGGTGAAGGTGCACGTTGGTTCATTTGCAAAGCCAGATAGAATAGAGTTTGTTGAAGGATTACCTAAAACACGATCAGGGAAAATTATGCGTCGACTGCTCCGCAAATTGGCTCAGGGGATGTATGAGGATCTTGGCGATATTTCTACACTTGCTGAACCAAGTATAGTTGAGTCATTGATTTCTCACATGAAACGCTCCAACACGAAGAATTAAATCGTGTACGGCAGTATATAGCCCAAACGTTTGAGTAACTAATACGGTCCATTTTAAGAATGCGACAACATATAGAGATGAGTAACTGTTCTTAAAACCCCCCCAGTCTTTATTTAAAGGTTATGAATGAGTGTTACACTAATGAATAAATGTTTTCCACGAGCAACCTTTTTTGATCCACTGGGTTATACTGTACATACAAAATGAGACGAAATTGTAATATCAGTTGAGACTAATCGAATCCTACAGACCACAGAACAATTATTAAATCGGTCCTTAAGAAATAAGGTGAGGGGTACGTATCAAATTTTGATTATGAATATAGAAAATAGTGATATCTTGCATTTACCACGCTTCAATCTAAAAGGGCGGGTGCTCCACGACCTCGAAGTGATGCTCGTAGGCGGATTTGAGCCGGTCGTCGGTTTTATGGATGAAGAGGACTATACGTCTGTTGTTGAGACGATGCACCTTGCCGATGGCTCGATATTTCCAATTCCGATTGTGCTCGATGTTCCTGAAGATG
>DALYES010000058.1:0-5849 GCA_031972435.1 Minisyncoccota bacterium | reverse complement strand
GCAAAAATGCCTTCAGCAATCGACGCGTCAAGTGTCATACCGAGGAGCGCATTCGTCTGTGCGAGCGTGACCGTCACCGGTACATTCTGGAGTGGTGTCGGATACACATCCGCATACCCTTCACACTGTCCCCCCGCTATCTCAGTGATGAGTCGCACCACCTCAGTGAGCGCGTACGGAACGAGTTCGGGTGAGAGATTGTTTTCAAAACGCTTTGAGGCATCGGTCTGGAGACGGAGGTGCTGTGCCGCTTTGCGTGTAATCTGTGGGTCAAAATTGGCCGCTTCGAGAATGAGTGATGTCGTTCCAGTATCTATCTCGGCGAGCTTCCCGCCCTTAATACCTGCAATACCAGCAGGCTTCCCCGTTTCGCTATCGGTGATGAGCTGGATTTGTGGTGTGAGTGTGTAGGTGTCTCCAGTGAGTGTGGTGACATCCTCTCCCTCTCGCGCCATGCGCACACCAAAGTGCCAACCTTTTTCGGTATGCGGAAACTTCTCTGCATCATACGCGTGGAGTGGCTGACCGAGATCGAGCATGACGTAGTTGGTGGCGTCAACCACATTGTTGATAGAGCGCTGACCGAGTGCGTGGAGACGCGAGGCGAGCCACTCTGGTGATGGACCAATGGTGACACCGGTCATGAGTGCTGTGCCAAACCTACGACACGCATTGGGGTCGGAAATGGTTACCTGAATTTTTTCTGTGCGTGGCGTGAGTGCTACGGGTTCTCGGAGTGCATCCTTCACCAACGGCACATTCGCGAGTGCACCAAGTTCGTGAGCAACACCACGGTGCGAGAGACAGTCACTTGAGCGGTCGGGGAGTACTTTCATGTCGAGTACGTCTTTCCCCTCCACCGTCTCGACACCATCAATTTCAAATGAGTGAAAGGTAAAGAGCTCCTCACACACCTCGCGTGTCGGCATCTCCTCCCCTACATACTCTTTGAGCCAATCGTAAACTACTTTCATAAAATTTTGAATATTAAAATTGGTTCACAAAACGCAGGTCGCCATTATACAAACTTCGTACATCATCAAACTCGTACTTCATGAAGCCGAGGCGGTCGATACCGACACCGAATGCAAACCCCGAATACACCTCAGGGTCGATACCCGACCAGCGAAGCAGATTGGGGTGTACCATACCGGCACCCATCACCTCTATCCACTTCCCCACGAGCTTTGAATTCCCTGAGTTGAGTCGCATGTCCACCTCAACCCCTGGCTCCACAAACGGAAAAAAGCTCGGACGAAAGCGCACCTCAACATCGCCCTTGAAAAATTTTGAAAAGAAGTACTCAATCGTTCCCTTCAGGTGACCGAGGTGCACACCCTTGTCGATGTACAATCCTTCGAGCTGGTAAAACTGCGCCTCGTGCGTGACGTCGGTTGCCTCATTTCGAAATACTTTTCCTGGCACAATAATGCGAATTGGCGGTGTGTGCGATTCCATGTAGCGCACCTGCACGGGAGAGGTGTGCGTGCGGAGCACGCTCGGTTCGGCAACATCACTCGACTTAAACCAAAAGGTGTCCTGCATGTCTCGTGAGGGATGGTCCTTGGGGACATTGAGTCGGTCGAAATTGTAGTGTTCGCGCTCCCCCTCTGGCCCCTCCGCAAACACGAACCCGACCTCTGCAAAAATTGCATTGATTTCAGCAATCATGTGGTTTATTGGGTGTGTGTGGCCTTGTGGGTGCATAGGGACAAAAAATTATTCAACGGTTTGGAGTAATACTGAGTAGATGAGGGTTCCATCGTACACATAAATAGAACCATTTTCAATATAAAACTCGAGATTGTTCCCCATGATGAGCGGTTGTACATTTTGCCACGAGCGATCATCGACCTCGACGACATACACACCATCTTGGAGTGCAACGACAACAAAGTCGGTACTCCCCGGATAAAAATCAAAGTCGCGTACCTCCTGCCACTTCCTATCAATACGAATGCGTGGGTCACATGCAGTATCTTTTGGTATCGTCTGCACTGGTCCCATAATTCCCGTATTTTCAGGATATGGTTCATCATCGAGTGGAATTACGACATCCTCAGGTATCGAAGTTGGTGTCGTAGAAGAACTGTACGCAGGGAAATCTGGTGCACAGTAGTAGTACGGCATCTGCTCAAATGAGCCGACCCACGATGCCGTCACCTCATCCCCCGCTCGTTCAAGGCGAACCCCATTGTACTCAATAGTAGAGGTCGCTTCTTCAATACCTACTTCAGAGGTTGTACTGGTAAGGAATATGTCCTTAATTTGTGCAGTTGCATTCTCTGACTCTTTGACTTTGAGTGATGTAGTACTGAAGTGTGTGATGAGCGCCTCATACTCCTTGTTTTTCTGGAATGATGACGTTGCTGAGGTTGTTGTTGCAAGAATAATGTTTGTTGTTGATGCAATGAGGAGCGGTGTGCGCACAATTGGACTTCCGGTAGCAGACTGCCATGCACTCACCACACGCACCTGTGGTACGAGGGGGAGATTGAATGCTTCTGCTTCAGTAACCAAACGCTTTGTCACGGGAAGCTCCTTCACCCATGTGTGGTATCCCTCTTTCTGTACTGATATGCGATGTGTTCCTGAATCGAGGTTTTGCGCATAGAATGCTTTTCTAAACGTGCGTGTCTCACGAACGAGCTCTCCATCAATATATATTTCTGCCCCTGCACGTTCAGCGGCCACATAGATACCCCCCGTACTGATGAGATTTGATGGCTTGTGAAAATCAAACCGATACCCCGTGGCATACAGGTACAAAAACGGGAGCGACATGAGAAATATGAGTACCAACCCTAAAAATGCCCGATGGCGGGTTTTGTGTGGAAGTGGTTGTACTTGTATACGTTCATCCATAGCCTTTTCTATGTAGAACGTTATACCATATTTTATCCGACTGTGCAGTGAGGTCGTCCTGCACTCGGTGCAAAATCTATGTCTTTCGCGTCTTTGGCGTAATCCAAAAACCCATGTATTTACCGAGCATGAGGCGTGTCTGTGCATCGAGTCCCGGGACTGCACTGAAAATGACCATGGTAATAGGGACGAGTATCCACTGGAGTGCCATCACGATATAGAGAAAGCGACTCTTTCCTTCTGGACGCTTCGGGATGAGCGTGAGTGAAATCATTGACGAAATGACGAGACCAAACATCGCGAGAATGAGAAGGTCACGAACAACAATGGGAAGGTTGTATGAGAGCACTGTCTCATGAAAGACACGTCCTCCGAAAAAGATTGGTGCCCATCCGAGGATAATGAGCATGATGGGATTGGTCACCATTGACCAATACCCTTCGGCTTGTTGGAGTGCAATTTTAATACGTCTTCCCCTCGGAATATTTTTATTTTTCGTAAAGTGGTACACAACGTACACAAAGTTTTCAACTCCATACGTCCACCTGCGATGCTGTTTGTATATATTTTTAATGGTACCAAAAAACGTCGATGATGCATTTGCATCCATCGAGACGGGGTACGAGAGTGGAATGACGTCATACGCACCATTATTCGCAAGGAGAAGATTCCAATAGATACGCGAATCCTCGCTCACCATATTGGTCTGCCAATAGCCGATTTCGTACAGTGCTTGAAATGAAACAGAGTGTGATGAAAAGGTGGCCATGCGCTCGGGTCGCTCCTGTTGTACCATTTCCCAAAACGTCGAAGACATCGCTACCACGCGAGCGAGTGCTGATGCCTCCCACATGTTGTTGTTGAAAACGGGTACTGGCTGAAATGAGCTCTTGAGTGGATGGTCAGCAGTCATGAAGTGCCACACGAGACAATTGAAGTAGTCGGGGTACACGACCGTATCAATATCAAAAATAGAGACGAGTGTGTGATTATATCGAATACCGTGTGGGTCGAGTACTTTCTTGCGCACATCTTCTGCTGCCCAGGTCGCATTTGAACCCTTTCCTGCCATCTCACCAGGAATATCTGCCGGGTGTGCTGATATATGAAAATTCCCAAACAGAGGACTCCACTTCTCTTTCATACGCTCTGCACAACGAGTAGCACCTTCTCCTGCACGCTCCTCGCGCGCAAGTACAATAATCATACTCTTCTTATCATACCGAACTTCAGAGAGTGATTTGAGTGACGCATCGATAACTTCTTCTGGCTCATTGTAGAATGGAAGAATAACGAGATGGTAAAGGTGGTCGTACTCAAAACGTTCAATCATTTCTTTCCAGTCGACGAGCATGTGGTGACGAAGTCGTTTCCAATTGTACCTGAGGTGGTACGAGAGAAATGCGGTTTTGAGGACCCAAAAAACCGAGAATGCGATAATGAAGTATGCAGCAAAAAACGGAGTGTATATAGAGGCGAGCACCATACCGATGAGTGCGAGCCATGACGCAGCACCAGGAAGAATCTCGAGGAAACGGTAGAGCATTCTATCTCGACCATCGAGTTCGGGAGCACGCCCGACCTTAAAATCAGGCCGCTGTGCATATGAGAGTAAGTGTGAGTGTTTTGCCATTGTACAGTGCAGTATAGCGCATTTTAGGTAATACAAAAACCCCGTCTGCCTTATGGCAGACGGGGTTTTTGGTTAATATAGAAAATGCATTTCTGAGAGCCACCTCTCGGATTCGAACCGAGGACCTACGGTTTACAAAACCGTTGCTCTAACCAGCTGAGCTAAGGTGGCTCTCAAGAATGCATTTTTTGAATTGTCAGTTTACAAAACTTTGAAACAATTTCCCAAATTGTTTCAACTCCACCCAGCTGAGCTAAGGTGAGAAAGTGCGGGGCACTTTCGCAAGAGGTTGTCGATATTTTGAATCTATGAAAAATATCATACAACCTGAACAGCGACTGTAAGTCGGTAAAAACAATACTAAAAATTCAATCCTCCGACTCTTTGTTTGTCTTTACAAAACAAAATGCGCTTATGCGCACAGGGGTATTATGAGAGAAAACGCACAAAAATGCAACTCTAGGTGTGCGGATGTCCTTCGAGCATTTTTTCCTTATGGATACGCTTTTCATTCTCTGTGAGAGCACTCTCTACCTTATGGAGTGCAATCTCTTCAAGTTTTGATCGCGTCATACTCTCTCGCTCTGCTCGCTTTGCAAGTGTTTTGTTGATACGCATCGCATTACGAAGGGACTTCTCCGTATGCACCATAAAGTCGAGGAGTGAACGAAGTAACGTATGGAGTAGGTAGTGCATTACCTGTCGAAAAAAATCTCTCCCCGCATAATGAAGAACTGAGTGAAAATAATGAACACCTTTCAACACCATCACATCCGCACGATTTCGCAGGTGCTCTCCAAAGCGAACTCCACGTCTCCCTTCAAAGCGAAAAAGGAGCGCAAGAAAAACTACCGTAAAAGCACTTACCCAGAGCCCAATAGTAATACCACTCATCTCTCTATCTTACTGAAAGTCGTGAGATTGCGCTAATGACAACATTCTCACCAAATTTCTGAATTGCATTGTTGACGAGTGTTCCGATAGTCTTTTCTTGATCCTTGATGAACGGCTGTTCCATGACGATACGATCTTTAAAATACGCATCGAGTTTGCCCGCAAGAATTTTTTCTTGCATATCCGCAGGCTTGTCCTTCACTTCTTCCATAAATACTTCCTTTGCTTTTGTGAGAATTTCTTCTGTCACTTCACTTCGCGTAATGTACAGTGGGTGTTGCGCAGCGACTTGCATGGCAATCTCGCGCGCGAGTGCGCTGAACTCCTCATTCTTTGCAACAAAATCAGTCTCACACGAGAGCTGTACCATCGCAGCAACTTCATGCGTCGAGTGGACATAACATCCAATAGCACCTGCTCCGAGCTCACGATCTGACTTTTTGAGCGCAATTTCACC
>DALYES010000057.1:5439-6048 GCA_031972435.1 Minisyncoccota bacterium | reverse complement strand
GTTGCGACAAGGTCTTTGTATTCCTCTTCAGTTATTGCTTCAGCTTTTTCGAGAGCTTCAAGCACTTCGCCTTTAGCTTTGAGCATCCACCCCTTCACTTTCTTACGATTCTGAGTTGCTTGCTTACTTCCGTATAAAAAATATGCACCCGCTGCGGTTACTGCTGCTGCGGTGAGACCAAAACCAATACCGACCTTCTGTGCTGTACTCATATCTTTCGTGATTTTTTTCTGTGCCATAATTATGCTTCGCCTTTTATTTTTAACTCACCTTTTTTTCGTTCTGACTTTGATTGCTGTGCACGTGTGCGGGCTCGCGATGCAGACCCCGTGAGTGTAGCAAACAGACGTGATAAAAAACCTTCCTGCGTGAAATACTCACGTATGTGGTACATGTCTTCAGTTATCATCTCAGCGCTCGCCTCAATACGATTCATGATGCGTCGCATTGATTTGAGAACTTTAATTGCATGAAATAGTGCGACGCAGAGCACTGCAGAACACACAATAACCGCAATCCCTGTGATAAAGAAGAATATATCTGCATGAATTACCTCACTCATAGGATAATTGTATCAGAAATCCAGCTCTACATTGTGAGGATAGTCAT
>DALYES010000057.1:4668-5429 GCA_031972435.1 Minisyncoccota bacterium | reverse complement strand
CTACATTTTCTGTCTCCATGAGTGCACTGCGGAGTTCTTTTGCACCATCAAATTCGTGTACGTATGCCTTGAAGTGCTTTTTCATGAGTCCAAAATTCTTTTCAGGGAGGAGCGTTTCATACAGCTCGGTATGTTCGAGGAGAACGCGCAATTTTTCTTGAATACTGATATTGGTATACTGTATGTTTGGATTAAAAAACCATGGATTACCAAAAATGGCCCGCCCAAACATGACACCGTCAGCGCCCGTTTCCAACACCTTTTTCTCTGCGTCAAGAAGCGAGTACACGTCACCATTTCCCACAATGAGCGTTCGCTCATTGTGAGGAATGTCTTTCTGTATGGTGTCTCGAATCAGCACAGCTTCCTCAATGTGTCCCCACCGTGCAGGAACTTTCGACATTTCTTTTCGTGTACGTGCATGGACCGTGATGACATCTGGCTGTTCCCTGAGAAGTGCGGGGAGCCAGGTATTGAGTTCGTCTTTGTTGTAGCCAATGCGCGTCTTCACAGAGACAGGAATCCCCTGTCCCCCACGCTTCACCGCCTGAATAATTTCTTGCGCAAGGACAGGATTTTTAATCATGGCTGAACCGCACCCCTGCTTTTCAATCGTTCTGTCAGGACATCCCATATTGATGTCGATACCATCGAATCCAAGTCCTGCAACAAGGTGAGCGGCTTTTTCCATATACTCGGGATGTGCCGAAAAAAGCTGGGCAACAATCGGTCGTTCTTCCTCAGTATAGATAAGATCTGCC
>DALYES010000057.1:3588-4658 GCA_031972435.1 Minisyncoccota bacterium | reverse complement strand
GAGTTTGGCGCGCCCCTTGTCTGAGCACAGACCATCAGCCGAGACAAATTCGGTCCAAAACACGTCTGGCCCACCTTCAGTGCCGTCTTTTCGAATGTGCCGAGAATACGTTGCAATAACTTTTCGAAAAGGCGCGTCAGTGACGTTTGCGAGTGGTGCGAGCACCATAATTGGTTTTGGGAGTATGTGCCAGAAAGACATGTGTGCAGTAATACCACATTTTCTCCTACTCTGGAAGGTCGGTGACTACTTCGGTCGTCGTACTAGATACTTCATCCATCGAATCATTCACGAACACCTTGTTATCAAATCGAACATCAATGTATTTGAAATTACCTGGTTTAATATGTTTAAATTTAGACGATTTCAGTATTGAACTCAGATTCGTAAAAGCAGAAACAAAATCATTTCCCCCTGATACAAATATCTGCCCCCCACCATTTATAGAAAAGGATATATCTCCGTTATTCTTGAACAGTACCGATGCAGTGCGCAGTCCAAGTTCAGTATCCATGTGTTCAATAAAATACTCTGTATCATTGAGCTGTTTCACCGTCCGGACTTGTCCAATCGAAACTTCATCAACTCCTTCTTCGGTATACCTGACGAGTGCTCCCCCGAGCAAAAAAGGTGCTTCGGCAAACGCATACCCTTCTTTTGTCATAAACAGACACGGCGATGTACTTGCACTGTATGAACACCTGAGTGCATAGGGAATGTATTCCTTGAATGAAACTTCGAGCTCTCGTGTAGAGGTGCGAGTGACAACAATATCGTGCATACGAGTATTTTTTGCGATGACCTCGTATATGCGCTCATGCGGATAGAGATAGGAAAAACGCTTCGGAATAATGAGAAAGTATGAACCCTGTAACTCCTGAAGTACCGATGCGCGCACCTCATCGTGTGGTATTGTCTCTCCACCTGAAACATGTACGTCCGTAATCGTAAACAGGGGAAGACGGGTGACGTACCACACCAGTGCAAGTACTCCAACAACACCAACAAGGCGTAAAATCCCACGCACAATCTGCCACACAAAACTTCTCGTTTGCGTACGGTGTACTTGT
>DALYES010000057.1:1132-3567 GCA_031972435.1 Minisyncoccota bacterium | reverse complement strand
CCTATCACTTTTGTTTTCGCTTTATCGAGTTTTGATGCCACAAACCCTATTGTAGTACATCAGCACCAAAATATGGAACGAGAACTGGTGGAATAGCAACGGTGCCATCTTCTCTCTGGAAATTTTCAATGAGCGAGACGAGGATACGTGGTGTTGGAATTGCGGTACAGTTGAGTGAATGGACATAGCGCATTTTTCCCTCTTCATCGCGGTACCGAATGTTGAAACGACGTGCTTGGAAATCGTGGAAGTATGAGGCCGAACTAATCTCACGATACTTCTCTTCCCCTGGAACCCATAGCTCGATATCGTACTTCTTCACCTGCCCCTGTCCGAGGTCACCACCACAGTTCAATACGGTGTGGTAAGGAATTCCCAATGATTCAATAAATTCCTCTGTATTCTGATTGAGCCACTCATGCCACTTCACTGATTCATCATGACGTGCTTCACAGAGAATCACCTGCTCGAGTTTGAAAAATTCATGCACACGAATGAGCCCCTTGGTGTCTTTTCCATGACTTCCCGCTTCACGGCGAAAACATGGAGAAAACGAAAGCCACTTAATCGGGAGTTCATTTTTATCGAGTACGTCGTCAGCGTAGTACCCCATGGTCGACACTTCTGCGGTCCCAATGAGGTAGTCCTCGTCCTGAGTCTTGTACACATCCTCAGCATCATTCGGGAGGTGCCCTGTACCATAGAGATTACTCTTCCGCACAATTGCCGGCACGATGAGTGGATCAAAACCGCGCTTGAGGAAAAAATCCTGTGCATAGTTCCAGATTGCCCACGAGAGACGTGCGCCACCTCTCTGGAGGTAGTATCCGCGAAACCCGTGCACCTTCGTCCCTCGTTCAAAATCAACAATTTTGAGAGCAGTCATAATATCGACATGACTCTTCGGAGTAAATGGAAATTTTGTCTTCACCCCCCATGTCTTTATTTCTCTGTTGTCTGAATCATCTTTTCCATCGGGGACTGACATATCAGGGATATTGGGCACTTGGAGCATGAGCTCCTGCCACTTTTGCATCACCTCTTTAAATTCTTCCTCCTCTTTTTGCATTTCATCCTTGAGGATTCTCATTTCAGCAATACGCTGGAGTCGTACCGCATTATCGTACTCATTCGCAACTTCGCGCGAGACATTGTTTTGCTCTGCTTTTTTGACCTCAATACTACTGAGGAGCTCTCTCCTCTTGTCATCAAGTGCTACAAGCGCATTGAGATCGATGTTCATGTGCTTCTTCTGTGCACCCATTTTGACAAGCTCGAGATTTTCTCTTATGAATTTGATATCTAACATATGGTACGGATTAACGTGAGGATTATACCGTATTACGGCGAGTATGAGAACGTGTGAAATGGTACACTGAATCGCATATGGATTTTCCACTCTACAGAGAGGATGCTCGTACGACCTTCCCCGCGCTCGCGGAAATCCCCGATTCACCCGAGACGGTGTGGGTGCGAGGAGCGTTACCCCCGCGAGGCACGAAGTGCCTCGCGGTGGTCGGTTCACGCGATTACACCAACTACGGCAAGCAGGTGGTGGAGCACCTCATCGGTGGGCTCCGCGGGTACCCCGTCGCTATTATCTCGGGGCTCGCGCTCGGTATCGATGCGCTCGCGCATAAGGCAGCTCTGACCGCCAGTCTCTACACACTTGCGGTCCCCGGCTCGGGTATTGATGATTCAGTCATCTATCCACGCACCAACAAAGGTCTCGCCCTTGAGATTCTCGAGAGTGGCGGTGGTCTTTTGAGCGAATTCGAACCTACGTTTAATGCGACCCCGTGGTCCTTCCCACAGCGAAATCGAATCATGGTCGGTCTCTCACAAGCAGTCCTCCTCATCGAAGCGGGAGAAAAATCAGGCACACTCATCACCGCACGCCTCACTGCCGACTACAACCGTGACCTTCTTGCAGTGCCGGGAAATATTTTCTCTGAAAACAGCAAGGGTGTTCATCAATTTTTAAAACTCGGTGCAACACCCGTCACCACCCCCGAGGATATTCTCACGGCGCTCGGTTTTGAGACAGAGGGCCTCACAACACCGTCAATACTTAACTCACTGTCCGAAGAGGAAACAGCAGTTCTCGCACTCCTCAACGAACCAAGGGACAACGACACACTCATCCGCACTCTCCCCTATCCACCAGAAATCACCCTCATGCTCCTCATGCGCATGGAACTCGCGGGCTACATTCGCGAGCAAAATGGGGTTTTTTATAGAACGTAAAGCACTTCAAAATGATGGAATCAAATGCTACTATTGAGATAGGTTCATCTTTCAACTTGGGAGCATAGAAATGGTAAAGATTGTTATCGAGCATTTCATCCTTGCTTTGCTTTTCGTTCTTATCAATGTCACGTTTCCTGGGAACGGTTTCAATTTCTTTGCAATCGCTGTACTGATTGTTACTGGGA
>DALYES010000057.1:0-1122 GCA_031972435.1 Minisyncoccota bacterium | reverse complement strand
AAGACTGATCGCAAGCAGTGTATTCTGGGAGATTGAAGTTTTGACCTATACCGAGTCTGGCCCTTTTTCGGGGCCTTTCTTTTGTCTGCATCAATGTAATTATTTGACACAAAGTCCATTCCCTAGTATCTATTGATGTCATGAGTACCACGTTAGTGATTGTTGAGTCGCCAGCAAAAGCAAAAACGATAGAGAAATACCTTGGGCCGGGATACACCGTGCGTGCGTCTGTTGGCCATGTGCGTGACCTTCCAAAAAACAACACTGACGCCGTCGATATAGCGGGTGGATTTATTCCAAAGTACATCCTCTCTGTGGGCAAAGAGAAAGTCATTACTGACCTACGCAAGGAAGCAAAAAAAGCGGACACGGTACTCCTTGCCACTGACCCCGACCGCGAGGGCGAGGCGATTGCGTGGCATGTGGCCGAACTCATTAAGGATGCAAATAAAAAACTCAAACGGGTTGTATTCCATGAGATTACCGAATCAGCAGTTAAGGAAGCACTCGAACACCCACGCGATATCGACATGCACTTGAAAGAAGCTCAAGAGGCCCGCCGTGTGCTCGACCGACTCGTCGGGTACGACCTCTCAGGACTCATCTGGAAGAAGGTGCGGTACGGGCTCTCCGCAGGCCGTGTGCAATCACCTGCACTCCGTATCATTATGGAGCGAGAACGTGAGATTCGCGCATTCATTCCTGAGTCATATTTCGTACTCACCGCAGAGACGCGTACTCCTCACAAAACCTCACTTCCCCTCACCTGCGTGGAAGAGCCCCGTGAGAAGCGCGAGGCGGATCGCATTCACTCGGTGGGTACGACACACCCATGGGCAATCACCGCGATTACGAGGAGTGAGCAGCATCGACTCGCTTGGGCTATTCACCATCGACCACCATGGGTGCAGCGCAAAAGCTCTATGAAGCTGGTCTCATCACGTACATGCGTACTGACTCAACAAACATGAGCATCATTGCTCAAAAGCAGATTGTTGCGCTTATCGCAAAAGAGTACGGAAAGGAGTACGTTGCACCTCGTACCTACAAGACAAAGAGCAAGTCCGCACAGGAAGCTCACGAAGCAATTCGTCCAACTCATTTTGCAAAACGTTCTGCAGG
>DALYES010000056.1:5733-6346 GCA_031972435.1 Minisyncoccota bacterium | reverse complement strand
CACGCACCGCCGACAGTGATGGTGAGCAGTATCCCACTCACCCCCGTATCAAAAAACGAGCGAAGAAAAATTCCGCTCGCAAAACTGATTCCTGAAGTGTAGAAAATTCTGCTCTTCATGTTACGTCCTCCATTCATTCATGAGTGTCCGTTCTTCTTCCTGTGAAAAGACTTTCTTATACTTTGCCTGTTTCCCTTTTACTCGACTCTGACACTCTCCCCACGTCGTGTGAGTACACAAGACTCCATCCACGAGTGATACGTACGAATACGCGGTACTCTTCTTTGAAGATGACGAGGTGACCTTTCGCGCTTTCGGCATACCCTTGAGGAATTCTATGTATTCTTCTCTTGTTCCCTTAAACAATTTCACCGCTTCTTTTCGCGCGTACCCGTTTGCTATCATGTCTGCTCGCTCATTTTGAGAGACCCCCTCATGTCCACGAACGTGCTCCCATGTGACCATGTGCTTTTGTGAGACCTGTACGAGTCTTTGCCACAATTCTGTATTGAGAACGTCTTTTTTCTCCTTCGTCTGCCACCCATTTTTCTCCCACCCAAACACCCATTTGGTAATACCATTAATCACATACTGGGAGTCTGTTTTTAGAATT
>DALYES010000056.1:4770-5723 GCA_031972435.1 Minisyncoccota bacterium | reverse complement strand
CCTTCGATGCGTGTGTAAGGTGTGTGAGCGACTCAATCGCTGCGGTGAGTTCCATACGATTGTTCGTAGTGTGTGGTTCAAAACCACCAAGCTCCTCCTCTCTATTTCCCTCAGGAAAAGAAATAACAGCCCCCCACCCTCCCGGGCCCGGGCTCCCAATTGAACTTCCATCACAATAAATCGTCACTGATTTCATGCGAAAAGTATACCATCCGTGAAGACGACGAGCACCGGTGACATATCCCGCACCGCTACATCACGTCCACAATCCGTATCCGTGTCTCTAAGCGTCCCATGAAGTATGACTTTTCGATGTGCGCGAGGAGGGTGACCGGCTTCCCGACCTCAGGGAGAATCGTAAATGAGTCGGGAAGCCGGAAGAAACAAATCGCATCGGTGAAGCCGAGTGGAGTGCGGAGTTTCAGTTTCGTGTGGTTACTCGTTTTTCCAAATACTACCACTGCGCTCGGTACGACATCAGTAATGTGAAAAAGTGGTTTCGGATTTGCGATACCAAACGGTGCAAACGTATCGAGTGTACGAATGAGCGAATCGGTGATGTCGCTGAGTGTGATGCGCGCATCAATCTGCATCTCTGTATCCGATTCCGTACTGTCGATAAGTTTTCCATGTGCTTCTATGAGTGCCTCAGGGAGTGTGTGAATCGCTTCATGACTCACGGAAAATCCTCCCGATGCATGGTGTCCTCCAAACGTGAGGAACGCGTCCCGCGCCTCTTCCATGATGTGCACAATGCTCACCGTCCCATCGCTCCGACACGACCCCTTGATGATGCCCTTACCATCCCGTCCCCAGAGAAAGGCGGGTTTCTCATACTCCTCCGCGAGCGCGTGCGCTACGAGCCCCACGAGCGACGGGCGCCACTCGGGATTTCCCATCACAATCACTGAAGGAATTTCTTGGAGTTGGTGCATGCGCTTTTTGGCTTCTTT
>DALYES010000056.1:2758-4641 GCA_031972435.1 Minisyncoccota bacterium | reverse complement strand
CATACGGGATGCAGCATTAATGCGGGGACCAATCGTGAATCCGATATCGTCTTCGGTGAGGTGCGCTTGACTGCTACCCGCCTTGCGGAGGAGGTGCTGAATACCGGGGCGCTTCGATTTTCGCAAGACATCGATCCCGTACCGAGCAAAAACACGACTCTCATCGATAAGGGGCATCATGTCTGCAATCGTCGCAATCCCCACGAGGTCGAGCCACCACTTCTCCCACCCATCTTTGAGGGTAATGCTCCCATCCTCTTTTCCCCGCATGAGAATTGCCTGTACGAGTTTAAATGCGACCGTCGTCCCGCATATCCCCTGAAAAGGGTACGCATCGTCGCGCTTTGGATTGATGATTGCGTACGCATTCGGAAGTGTTGGGGAGGGCTCGTGGTGGTCGGTCACAATAACGTCAATTCCTACAGAGTTCGCGACATCGACTGCTGTGTGGTCGGTAATCCCACAGTCGACGGTGATAATGAGCTTTGTATTTCGCAGGGCAAACTTCGGTATCGACTCTGCGTTGAACCCATACCCCTCATCATGGCGGTGCGGAATGTAGTTTTCAAAATTGGTGTATGCAATTGCAGTAAAAAAGTCGTGGAGGAGTACTCCGCCGGGGATACCGTCGCAGTCGTAGTCAGTATAGATGACGATGTGTTCCTCATGCTGAATCGCACGCAACATACGTTCCACAGCCTTCTCCATGTCGGTGAGGAGAAAGGGGTCGTGGAGGTGTTCGTCATAGCTCGGGTTGAGGAATTTCTCCGCCGTTACCGCATCAGTGATCCCACGATGAAAGAAAAGTTGCTGGACGAGTGGCTCGTATGCACGAAGTGCATCACGAATGTCATCAGGAATAGCAATCGGCGCATGTGTTTTAGAATTCGCCATGGTGGGATGATTCTACCACACTCTAGTGTTGTTGATTTTCAGCAAAAATCCACCCCATTTCAAAGATACTTTTGAGCGTACGATAGATTTCTTCACTTTCAATCACCATGCCAAACTGTTCACGAAATGACATCACCGCAATGTTTCGTTTCCCATAGAGATTAATTTCTACACCAAATGGAAACAATTCCCCCGAAATAGTTCGAGTATTGCGCAACCATTTATGGTCATCAGCAACATACTCGTTAATGAGTGGACTCTCTGGTGCCAATATCCGTACCCAAATTTTTTGCGCGACGCGACGTGGAAGGTATCCATACAGAAAATCATTATCGAGAGACTTAAGTGCTTCGTCAGTTACCCATGCCAGCATTTCTTGATCAGGGAAACGCAACGTTTCCTCATACACTTGTTCAATACCCTTCGCTCCTTCAAAGAAACGAACAGTTGGCTTATGCGTGAGCGCGTTCGTGAGACTGAGAAGTTCTGGCATTATTGTCTCGAGCTTACGCTCTTGCTCGCTCAGCATCTTACGAAGCGTGCGGGGGTCTTGAGCGAGATATAACGTTCGCTTACGTTTTGTAAAGCGAGAGACGAGCCCCCGCTCATGGAGTGACAAGAGTGTTGCATACACCGTAGTGCGTTTTACACCCGACTTCATGACGATTGCACTTATCGATGCTTCACCAAGTTCAAGGAGTGCGAGATACACCGCATTTTCTTTTTCATTTAAACCAAATGATGTAAGGTTAATTTTTGACATACTGTTATAATGACGACTTTTCGGTCATTATTTTAATTGTATAGACTTCGCCATTTTAGTCAATATATACAATACTATTTTGTAAACCACTTTGAATACCAATTCTCTAAGCAACTATATTATAGTCATATTTATTTTTTCTTGTATTCTCTTCTTTGTTCGTTCCTTGAAACATCTGCGATGTTCGCATACCCGCACCTCGGGGCATCAGAGGTAGGAGAAAAAT
>DALYES010000056.1:0-2683 GCA_031972435.1 Minisyncoccota bacterium | reverse complement strand
CGGTGGTTTCGAGACATTTCCAAGCGATTCAGAAAATGTACGACTTATTAGATGTCGACACCACACATGTATTGAAGCTGACATCATCGTCCAAGTTCGTAACTGGCTTTTTCATATTTATGATGGTGGATATACGGACAAAAACAAACACTGGCAAAACAGGCGAGCGCTTGCAAATGCTGTCATGGAATATGCAATCCGCACCCAAAGACCCTTTTGGTCCCACGTGCAACTTCCTCGTTCTGCTAGCATCGGTCTCGATGAAATAGTCACTCAATTTCCACCGCATAGCTACCAGATGATTGAAGAGGATGTCCTTCGTTCCATGGATCCACCTTAGTTAATGTGCCAAATTTGCCACGCGCTACGCGCGTGGTGTTTTTTTGCCTGAGACAACTACACACAATGTACGTCCTGAAATGTATTTGCTATCATAAAAGCATGACAACAATTTTCACCAAAATCATCGACCGAGAAATCCCCGCAGATATTGTGTATGAGGATGAGCAGGTGCTCGCCTTTCTCGATATCAACCCTGTCAATAAGGGTCACACGCTCGTCGTGCCAAAAGTGGCATTTGAAAATATTTTTGACGCAGATATTCCCACCCTCGGACACATGATGGCAGTCGCGCAAAAAATCTCTCACGCACTTAGTGCGACCGTGGGTGCAACAGGTGTCAATCTCCACATGAATAACGGCACAGACGCGGGCCAAGAAGTGCCTCACGCACACCTCCATGTCATTCCACGATTTCACAGAGGCGAAGCATTTGTTGCGGCGAAACATGAAACGTACACCGAAGGTGAGAGCGCAGAACTCGCAAAAAAATTAAAGACCACAATTCAATAACAAAAACGGATTGTGTGATCAACACGTTTTTTGTGTATCTCACTCCTACTATTCCAGTTAACTGGAATAGTAGGAGTACATTATGGTGAGACATTCGAGCTCATAACCTTTTAGCATTCTAAAATCATGCGCCTCACACCATCTCTCATTAACCAGACAACAAGAATGTGTCATCTGATCGACCCGTTTTATGTATCTTACTTCCCACTATTCCAGTTAACTGGAATAGTGGGAAGACATACTATGTGAGACATTCTTGTTGAGGTATCGGCTCATGTACCTCATACGAGTTTCCACTCTGTTCTTTGTTCATTATCAAAATCAGTGATTGGTACCCACTCCATTTTCTCAATACTTTTCCCATCCTCCTGAAACCATACTTTTCCACGAAACTTTTCACCTCTGAGGGCTCGTGGAAGCCAATACTCGTCATCAGCCCACATCTTTTCAAACGGAATTTCCGTGTACAAAAACCACTGTGGTCGCATCTCTTCAGTTTCAACCGGCGTACCTTCCCACGTATCCACAAAAAACGTGTGCACTTCGAGATGTTTCCCATCTGCAAAAAGAAATTCAGTGACGGCAACTTTCTCCAGGTTGCTCTCCTTTACTACCACTCCAGATTCTTCCTGTATCTCACGAACGATTGCTTCTTCAATTGATTCTCCCTCTTCAACTTTTCCACCAAAGCCATTCCAATTTCCTTCGCCAAACCCTCGCTTTTTCATAGCAAGACAAATTTCTCCGTCTCTCTGCAGGAACGCGAGTGTGTATTTTTTCATACTTTCAACTTACCTTTTCAACGCCTCAATCCCCGGTAGTGTCTTGTGTTCCAAAAAGTAGAGCATTCCTCCTCCAGCGGTCGATACAAACCCAAATGACTCCATGATGCCGAGCGACTCAATAGCGGTCACCGTGTCGCCTCCGCCCACGACCGAATGCGCGCCACTCCGTGCAATCATCTCTGCACAGCGCTTCGTCGCATCGTCAAATCCCCCCTCATAGTTGCCCAAAGGACCGTTCCACACAATCGTCTTTGCGTCCTTGATGAGTGGTGCGAGTGCATCGATGCTCCGTGGCCCCACATCGAGAATAGTGTCGTAGGCACCCACGTGTTCTCTGAGAAGTTCCCGCTTCCCCTCATCACCACCGACAACAACGTCTATCGGGATAATAATGTTCTCTCGTTTGAGAAGTTCGTTTCCACAGAGATCGACAGTAGAAAGAAGAGACTCCCCCACAGGAAATCCTTGTGCCTTCAAAAAATCATTTGCGAGCGCTCCACCAACAAAAACCTGTGTATAATCCCGCGCATATTCCGCAATGAGCGGTTCTTTTGTTTCAAATTTTGCACCACCTATGATGAATAGCGATGGGTGCTCGGGCGAAAATGCTTTTGTGAGTTCGGTATACTCATCAACAAACGCGACTCCTGCAAAACTGGGAAGGTGTTGTGGGATACCAACAATAGACGCGTGCGCCCGATGTGAGACGGAAAAGGCATCGTTCACGTAGTAATCGCCATACGATGCGAGCATGTGTGCAAACTCGGGATCGTTCATTTCTTCCCCCTCATGCGAGCGAAGGTTTTCGAGCAGTATCACGTCTCCATCCTGCATTCCCGCAATCGCCTGTGCTACTTCATCACCCACGAGCGCTGGTATATAGATCACTTTCACATACTCGTTCAATTTTTGGGCAAGAACCTCGAGTGTCGTCTTCGGATTTCGTCCGAGGTGGGTGAGGAGTATCACTCGTGCTCCTGCGAGCATGAGGTGTGTAATCGTGGGCATTGCCCGTACGATACGAAAGTCACTCTGTATGGCACCGT
>DALYES010000055.1:0-6593 GCA_031972435.1 Minisyncoccota bacterium | reverse complement strand
AAATTGTCAAGTATGAGTATAGCAAGTTTCTGTTTTTGAATGCAAGGGACAACCAGCGCGGGGCTCCGTCCCGCGCCCGTTGTCCTACTCCACAGTAACCGACTTTGCGAGATTGCGTGGACGGTCAACATTTAATCCACGCGCAACACCGACATAGTAGGCAAACAATTGGAGTGGAATAACAGACAGAATTGGTTGCACAATGGGATGGACTTTTGGAATATATATAACATCATCAACGAGCTCTGCAATGCGCGTATCTCCCTCAGTTGCAATAGCAATCACCGGTGCGTTACGTGCTTTCACCTCCTCAATATTCGAGACCATTTTTTCATACACTGCATCCTGCGGAACAATCGCCATAACGGGAAATTCATTGTCGAGCATCGCAATAGAACCGTGTTTCAATTCCCCACCCGCGTATGCTTCTGCGTGAAGGTACGTCACCTCTTTGAGTTTTAGTGAACCCTCATATGCAACAGGTGCATGCATGTGGCGACCGATGTACATCATGTCGCGGTACTGTGCATACTTTTTTGCAACTTTCTGTATGTGTGCGTGTGTATCAAGAATCTTCTGTGCCTGTGTTGCAACAGACTCAAGCGCGCGTGCAATTTCGATTCCTTTTTCTTGTGTGAGACCGCGTTCACGTCCGATGAGTAACGTGAGCAGTACGAATCCGACCACTTGAGAGATGAACGCTTTTGTAGATGCAATACTGACCTCAGGTCCTGCATGACTGTACATACCAGCGTCTGTCTCGCGTGCAATTGTTGAACCCACAACATTGACCATCCCAACAGTGAGGAGTCCCATATCTTTTCCCTTTCGAACTGATGCGAGCGTATCAGCGGTTTCCCCAGACTGTGTGATAGCGAGGAGTGCACTATTTTCGTGAGGTATCACTGTCCGATATCGAAACTCACTTCCGAGCTCGACATCGACTGGTATTCCCGCATACTCCTCGAGCATATACTTCCCTACCTGTCCCGCATAAAAAGCGGATCCACACCCAACCACCATGAGTCTATCAATAGCAACAAGTGTGGGGAGGACTTGCTCAAGTCCACCGAGTTTCGTTCTTCCTTTGTCGGTAATCAACCTTCCTCGAATCGTGTTCTCAATGGTTTCTGGAATGTCCATTATTTCCTTGAGTAAGAAGTGCTCATATCCTTTCTTCTGCAGTGACTCTGCATCCCACTCAATCTTCACCGGCACTTTTGTCTTTGTCTGTCCACGGAGCGTCATCACTTCGTACGCATCTTTGGTAATCACCGCAAGTTCTCCATCATCAAGGTAGATAACGTCTTTGGTGTGTACAAGAAGTGCTGATGCATCAGACGACACAAAATTACCATCAATACCGATACCGAGCACAATCGGGCTTCCCATACGCGCAACGACAATTGCATTGGGTTCGTGCTCACTCATGACCGCAATACCGTAGGTTCCTCTTACCATCCTGAGCGCCGTACGTACTGCTTCAGTGATGTTACCCTGATTAAACGTCCCAATAAGTTTTGCGAGCACCTCAGTGTCTGTATCCGAAGTAAACGTCACACCGAGTGCGGTGAGTCCTTCTCTTAATTCACGAAAATTCTCAATGATGCCATTGTGCACAATCCAAACGAGGCCACTCCTATCTGCGTGCGGGTGCGCATTTTTTTCTGTCGGTGCTCCGTGTGTCGCCCAACGTGTGTGTGCAATACCAGAGGTTCCCGGAATACTATCGATAATTTTCAGCGCGAGGTTATCTATAGGGCCAACTGCTTTGACCACACCGTACCCAGGTATAAAAATGCCTGATGAGTCGTACCCACGGTACTCGAGTGTACGAAGTCCATTAATAAGAATCGGTTCTGCGGTGCGAGTTCCTACATATCCAAATATTCCACACATACCTACTATAATACCAAAAAGTGGGAACACGTTGCGAGGGTATGCATGAGCTCATTTTTCTTGCCTCTTTGATTTGGTGCTACTATAGTAGAGATATGAAAAAGACATGGGTACTAGTAGGAGTCGTGTGTGCTGGTGTTGCTCTTGGTGTCACTTTTGCGCTCTACCCGAAGCATGCGGTCGCGCCAGAACCAATCGTGTCAGCTCCAATTACTTCATTTGAGGAATGTAAGAGTGCCGGCTACCCTGTCATGGAGAGCTACCCCGAACAGTGTAGAACTCCTGATGGTGTTCTCTTTGTACAGGAGATTGAAACTCCGATTGAAGAGCCTGTTGTACCCCCTTCTCCTACCTCAACTGTTCAAAGTGCAACATTTGGAACGCCATTCACACTCAGCGTGAAGAGTAGTAGCACCTTTGCTGATGGACTCATGGTTACACTCATCGAAATCAATGACTCACGATGCAAACCCGAAGTGCAGTGTGTATGGGCGGGCGAACTCTCACCAATCTTTGTGGTGACGGGTGGCGCCGTAGGCGCCACCCGTACTGAGGTGCGTCTTGGTACAGAAACAGCGCAGACGGTCGAATCGAACGGATATGTCTTCACACTCACCGACACCTCGACTACTGTGGTGACGCTCACCGTCACCAAAAAAACCCTCCCCGTACCAGTCACCAGTACGAAAGGGTACGTCTCCGGTCACGTTACCATAGGACCGATATGCCCCGTTGAGCGCATCGACCAACCGTGCGTCATACCACCTGAGGTCTACACCTCACGGAGCGTCATTGTGTACGCCTCTGATAGAACCACGGTGAGAGAAAAGATTGCACTCGACACGAAGGGAGACTACAAAATCGCACTTCTCGCAGGAAGATACTGGGTGCAGATTGAGCCAGCAGGTATTGGCGCGGGTGAAAAGAAACAAGTCACTGTGACTTCGTCACAAGTGAGTACCGTAGATTTCGATATTGATACGGGGATTCGGTAAGTGGGGTTTTAATTAGGAACGAAAGCCGGCGCCCCTCCGCCAGCTGGCGGAGGGGCGCCGGCTTTCTCTTGCACTATTACCTCTACGCTCCTTCCTCGGGCAAGAAACCCCCTGCCTGATGGCCCCAGAGTCGTGCGTAAGTGCCTCCTGCTTTGGCGAGCACCTCGTGCGTGCCGTCTTCAATTATCTTTCCATTTTCAATCACAATAATCCTGTCCATCTCGCGCAGGGTCGAGAGTCGGTGCGCGATTGCAATTACCGTTTTCCCCACCATGAGTTCGTGGAGAGCTTTCTGAATCGCCACTTCGCTCTCACTGTCGAGGGCGCTCGTTGCCTCGTCGAGAATGAGTATTGGGGCATTTTTCAAAATGGCGCGCGCTATCGCGATGCGCTGTTTCTGTCCACCTGAAAGTTTCACCCCACGCTCACCCACGAGTGTATCGTACCCCCCAGCGAGTGATGTGATGAATGTATGCGCTTGCGCTTTCTTTGCCGCACGTTCTACTTCTTCTTGTGTGGCATCCGACTTCCCATAGGCAATGTTTTCTAGAATTGACCGGTGGAAGAGGAGTGGCTCTTGCGGGACAATGGCGATATGGTCACGAAGCGAGTCCTGCGTCACCTGCGCGATGTCTTGCCCATCAATCGTTATACTCCCCTCTTGTATTTCGTGCTGACGGAGGAGGAGAGAAACGAGGGTGGTCTTTCCTGCACCGCTCGTACCCACGACTCCCACGCGCTCATTCTTTTTGATTGCGAGTGAGAAGTCATTGAAGACAGGCTCATCACCATACGAAAACGAAACCTTGTCACAGATGATAACGCCTTTTGTAACTGAGAGCGGTAGTGCGTTTTCTCTATCAGTGATTTCATGCGGTACGATGATATCTGCGAGACCCTCCTGTATCTCTGCGTAACGTCGAATAAAGCCATTCATACTCATGCCGATGAATACGAGTGTACTCTGCACATTCATCATGAGTGTTGCAATCATGATGAGCTCTCCAGTAGTAATGTGCGTACTCATCCAGAGGTGCACTGACACAAAAAGCATTACTGCTTCAAAGCACACAATTATTGCATTGTTGAGCAAGAGTCCCCACTCGCTGATGCGCCACTGTCGTATGTTGAGACGGCGCATTTCGTCTATGTGCGCCTCAAACGCACTCTTTTCTTCTTCCATGCGGACATACTGGCGGATAGCGGCCATATTGGAAATAGCGTCGACAGCGTACCCGCGCGCTTTCGTTGCTTGTGCTGAAAAATTGACCACGTGGGGGCGACGAAAGCGCGCGAGAATGATGTTGAGTGGTATGAGGAGCGCAATGAGCCCCACGAAAATGAGTGCAATCGTCGCACTCGATGACCAAATGTACCCGACAGTAATGATGAGTGAGAGTATGGACGGCGTGTAGTTCCACATGAATGCTTCAAACAGAGATTGAATCCCCTCACTCGCGTGACTGATTTTACTCGAGAGTGAGCCAGCAAAACGGTCGGAAAAGTATGCATGACTATGGTGTGCGAGGTACCCGAAGAGCGTTTTGTATGCGGTTGCGTTTGAGCGACTCGCCCATTCCATACCAATGAAACCACTCACGCGCCACCCCACAAAGGTGAGTGCGGTCATGAGTGGAAAAAGAAAAACGATAAACCAGATGTTCTCTTGCGCTACCTCACCGCGCCCGATTGCTCCCGCGGTATCAATAAACATCTTAAAAATATACGGAATACTCGTACCTGCGAGCTCCGCTATAAAGACCGAAAAAAGCACACCAAAGAGCCATGCACGATGTTCGTAAGAGACATGGCGCATAAATGCAAATGGCCGGCTCAGGACCGGTTGTATTTCTTTTTCACTCGTTTCAGTATGCATACATAATGTTTATATTTAGACGTAGTATACCGCCCTTTCTTGCATAAAAAAACACAGCCCTGTGAGCTGTCGTGTTGGCCGTATGGCCTAGTGGCAAATTGCCCATGGTGAGAAATACACCGATTGGTGTTCCTCACGATGGTCATCTGGCGACGTTCTGGTTCTGCAGGGATCAGTTCCTTTCCCTTCTTGTTGAAGAGGGGAAAGGATGGTCCCTCGTCTGCAAAGGTCCGCGTATCGTGCGTCTTCCACTTCTGGCGTTTCTGGCATTTTTCTACCTCCTTTTGGTTTGGACGCGATACTATCGCATATTTCAAAACATTTGTTTATAGAAAACGGCGGCACTTTGTGCCGCCGTGGTTTGGGATGAAGGATCTATACCTGTGGTACTTCGTGAACGAAGACCACCTGGCCATTCACTGTCGTAGACGCAATATGGTCACGATAGTTGTGTTTGCTGAGCGCGCCGATAAAGTGATTCGGCATACCCTTGATACCACGGGTTTCCGGCCCCACAAGTGGGCGACCGGCAACAGTCTCTTCGACACGCTTCTGAAGCATGTTGGAAACAGCACGACGAGTACCCATGTCGTGAGCAACACCACCGTCAAATTTCTGCATTGCAAATTTCTCCTTGAGAACACACCCTGACCAATTCAGAGACTGTCGAAGACTATACCATAGAACTTCAAAATGTACATGGGCATCCCCCTGGAATCCAGTGTGGTACTATTATTTTATAATTTAACTAGATATGCGATTTGAACATATTTCACCTCAACATGAATCAAAAAAATTCGAAGCGAGCAAACTTGCAAGCGAATTTTCTGAACTTTCTCTAAACCCTTCTGAATCTGTTACCGTTTTTGAGCACCTTGAGGAAGACCTCGCCAATGCTGGGTTTGTCCTTGCAAAAGAATCAGAACTTTCGCAGATTTTTTTTGACCACACACTCCGCACACGAAGTGAGTCTTTTACAAAAGTACTTAACGTACTCCTTGAAGATGAGCCGATTTCACTTCAGAGCAAGGATGGTGATGCAAATATGTGTGCTATGGCATCAGCATCAGGTTTTACCATTGCCATGGAGGAGGGTTTTTCGGGAAAAGATGTGAAAGGAATGGTGAAGGTGGTTGTTTCTTTTAATCCCGCTCATATTGAGTCAGAACATCCAATCCCGCCTTCTAATGATCTTTGGCGAACAAAGCCAGATACGGCAGAAGTATCACTTTCAGGAAGTGGAATGATTCATAATGAAGACATACGTATGGTATCGTTCCGCTTCCCCATCAGATACTTCCCTGAGGATCTTCTTACTGAGCACGAGCAGGAACGCCTTGTTGATGCAAAAATTAGTTTTGTGGTGCGACACTACATACACTCATAAGAAAACCCATGCACATATTGTGCATGGGTGTGTCAGTGTGCCTCGATGTGTTTGGCACACCTGGCACAGAAAGGGGTTTCGGGAATTATCTGGAGACGCTCTTTTTGGATAGGCGCCCCACAGTTCGTGCACAGGCCGTACTGACCGTCGTCGATACGTTTGAGCGCGAAGTTGATGCGGGCAATATCGCGATACGAATGCGACAGTGCCTGCTCTCCTCCATGCTTCAAAATACGCAACTTTGACGCATGGCGACGGTGCAGAATGACCTTCTGGTGTTCCAAAAAGTCTTTTGTGAGCATCTCTCTCCCATCAAATGAACAATAAGGGTACCATTATAGAATATAATATACTATGTGTCAATACTCCCTATCTGGCTTGTTTGCTGACTAACCTCACAAACATATTGCACTCATTAACCACAATGGATAATGAG
>DALYES010000054.1:2374-6685 GCA_031972435.1 Minisyncoccota bacterium | reverse complement strand
AGAAGAAATTCGGCGATACGGTTCGCGGGAACTTCCACTTTTTTGCAGGCGATACGGTGATTGCAAAGCGAGCACTCGCACTTGGATTCACTCTCAGTTTTCCCGGAGTTATTACCTTTGCAACACAGTACGATGATGTTGTGAGGTCAGCACCACTTTCAATGATTCACGGAGAAACCGATTCACCGTATGCATCACCCGTTCCATTTCGCGGGAAGCGCAATGAGCCGATTCATGTGCGCGAGGTGTACAAGCGCATCGCAGAGATCCGTGGGGAAGACGAAGAGGTGGTGCGAAAGGCGCTCATACAGAATGCGCAGCGCGTGTTTGGTCTCTAGATTTGGTGAAATAGTTGAGTAAGTAAATATAAAAAAAGTTGCCGACTGTGTCGGCAACTTAGGATTGGATAGGAAGGTGCTCAAGAACCCACAACAACTCTGTTGCGGCCCGTATTTTTTGCTCCGTACATTGCTTCATCAGCGAATGCAAAGAAACTCCTCATATCGTCATCGTCCTTGATTTCGACGACACCGATACTTGCTGTAATACGCAGTTTAATCCCCCCAACAACAACCATCGTTTGATTTTTGATGATTTTTCTCAGATGCTCCATATGTTCGGAAGCACCTTCGAGGTGCGTGTCGGGCATGATGATGGAGAATTCTTCGCCACCTACCCGCGCAATGATGTCGGAGGTTCGGCTGTTGTCACGTAACAATTTCCCCAAACCTTGGAGTACCGCATCTCCCACGGCGTGACCGTAGGTGTCGTTGATTGCTTTGAAATGATCAACGTCAAGGATGCTGAGTGAAAGCGCTCCACTCTCCCCACTTTTCCTTTCCCGGTGTGCCCGTGCGACCTCTTGTGAAAGGACTCGGTCGAACGATCTCCTGTTTAACAATTTTGTTAAGCCGCAGGTACCAGCGAGGCGCTTCAATTTCTTGATCCGTTTCCGCAACTTCAGAAACGATCCCATGCAATGTTTGCAGGGAACAGAACAGTTTTTCTTTTTCACGAATCTCTCCTTTAGATGAACGAACTTTTTAAATTATGCTATAAAACAATCTATTTGTCTATAGAGCGCAAAAGCAGAGTAAAAATGCCCGTGTTTTGGACCTCCGTCCAAAACACGGGCTTTCCAATCCCGTTTCCTAATCAAACAACTTAATGAGGTACGCGTCGATATCTCGTTGGTTCATGTCATAGAAATACTTTCCCTCACGATGAAGGTCTCGTGCCAAGTCCTCACCCACAAACCTCCAGTGCCACGGCTCGAAAATGTAGTACGCATTATCTTTGGGGTACGAGAGAACAAATCCATACCGATGCGCATTTTCGAGGAGCCATGTGTACGCTTTGGTGTTTTCAAAGCCAGTGAGAGTTCCACCAATCTCATCAGAGGTGAAATCGAGTGTGGTGCCAAGCTGGTGCTCTGAGTACCCTTGGTCAGCAGAGAAGGTGTTTGCACCCGAGCCATACATCACCGAGTACGCAGACTTGAGACTTTTTTGTTCAGTAAAAGAACGATATGCCGATGCAACCTTGAGAGAAATACCATCGTCTTTGGCTTCGTCGAGAAGGTCGGTGAGGTGAGGTTCTACCTTTGCATCAATGTATTCGAGTATCGCAGGGTTTCGGAGAGACGTTGTTGCAATAGCCTCTACTTTTGCGGGTGCATAGTGCTCATTGAGAAAATAGATTTTTGAGTACTTCATGAGGAGCTCAGGGTCAATTTTTGAGAGCTTATCAAGTTTACCCACGGTGCCGGACACTTTTTTAATCTGATTTTCAAAGTCATCATTCCGTTCTTTTTCTTCTTCGAGCAGTTTACTCAATTCCGTTGCATTCTCCTCTGAGAGCGCGAGTGCCGTCTTCGTCTCTTCGAGCGTCATTACCTTTTCTGAAAGCCCCCTTTCTTTTTCACTGAGGGTGCTCTGCGTCGAACTGAGCTCAGAGACGGTGTTGGTGTACGTATCGGTGAGTGACTGTATCTCCTTGTTCTGGAGAGTGAGGACATACGAAAGTACGCCAATCACGATGATGAGGAGTACGGTGATGAGTCCACCGAAGCGTGCAAAAAAGGTATGCATGTCTCCTATGGTACCACGTCGCCCATAAGGCACGATGGTTGAAAGTGTATGAAAAGTATGGTACGGTAACGCCACATTATTAGTGGCACGGTGAGGAAACGCCTCTCCGTGCCAGTCATGTAAATTAGTATGACAGAAACAACAATGCCAGTAGCCGAGGCGACTCAAGACAGTTTCGATGAGCGAAACAGTTACGAGTTTGCCTTCCACGTTCTTCCAACGGTTGCTGAAGGGGAAGTCGCGGGTGTCTTTGAGTCACTCAAAGCACACATTGCAAAAGTCGGAGAAATTACCAACGAAGAGAAGCCAGAACGAATTGAGCTCGTGTATGCAATCGTAAAGTCCGTGGAAGGACGAAATCGAAAGTTCACGAGCGCGTATTTCGGATGGATCCGCTTCAAGCTTGAGTCAGACAAAATCGCTGAGCTTATGGAAGTGCTTGGTGCAGAGCATACAATCCTCCGACACTTACTCATCAAGCTCACGCGTGAGGAGGAAGCGCACCCGTTCCGCTTCCATGAGAACCGAAAATCAGTCAAAATGGTAGAAGTATTCAATGAGAATGTAATTCTTGATGAGGTACAGACTGAAGTTGAGGAAAATGTTGAAGTATCAGATGAGGCACTCGATGAGTCACTCGAAAAGATTACTCACGACGAAGTGATAGAGAAAAAAGCATAAGTTATTCGTTAGGAATAAAAACGTATGTACATTAATAGAGCAATGATATACGGAAATCTCACGCGTGATCCTGAGATGAGGGCATTGCCATCAGGAGTTACGGTTACTTCGTTTTCTGTAGCAACCAATCGTACCTGGAAGGACAAGAATGGGGTGAAGCAGGAGACTGCGGATTATCACAATATTGTTGCATTCGATAAGCAGGCAGAGTTGATCAATCAGTATTTGAAGAAGGGGCAGCCGATATATCTTGAGGGACGTATTCAGACTCGGAGCTGGGATGATCAGGATGGGACAAAGAAATACCGTACTGAGATTGTGCTCGATAATTTCCAGTTTGGACCAAAATCCTCAGGGGGTGGAGAGTATGCAGGAGGTGATCGAGGAAATAACACCACTGCCCGAGAGAGCGGAGCACCAAACCCCGCACCACAACAGGGAAATACCCCTCCATACCCACATGAAGATATCAATCCCGAGGATATACCTTTTTAACGAGACTATTATAAAAAATAAGAGTTGGAGCGGTGCGTCCGAAAATCCATTAAGAATAGAATTTTCGGACGGCTAAGATTTTCTAATTCGCTCACGCTCATAACAAAATCTAAGCATGGAAAAGAAAACAACAAATGTTGAGCACTATGACTACAAAGATATCGTCAAGCTCCACACACACATGAACCCACACGCACGTATGTTTAGCAGAAAGCGAACAGGGAATTCAGCACACGAACAGCGTGTATTTGCACAGGCAGTGAAGCGAGCACGCTTCATGGCACTCGTGCCATACGTTGCGGAATAATATATAAAAAACGCCGCGTCCATTAGGACGCGGCGTTTTTTATAATACCCCGCGCCGAAGGCGCGGGGGTTCAAATTTTCTATCTTCTCTTTTCTTAGAGTCAAGTTGCTAAGTAAAATTTATCGCTTTGCTCAAATTTTATACTAAGCACTTCCTCCCCGGCCTCGCTGTTTTTCTGTCAGTGAGACAGAAAATATCGCTCCGGCTCATAAAGCTAAAAAAGTGTCCCCACGGACACTTTTTCTTTACGCTTTATGCCTTCTCCACGCGCTCTGTATACTCTCCTGACTCGGTATTGACTCTGATGACGTCTCCCTCATTAATGAACATAGGTACCTGAATAGTGGCACCGGTTTCGAGCACAACCTCTTTTGTTGCTCCTGATGAAGTATTGCCTCTGACTGCCGGCATCGCCTCTCTTACCGCGAGTTCAACTTTAATGGGTATTTTAATACTGATGACTCTGTCATCAAACACAATCGCATCTATGACGGTCTTTGCTTTCAGAAATTTTATTTCATCACCGATTGTATCGCCCGGAAGCGTAAAACGCTCTGATGGTTTCCCTGGAGTTGTGAACCAATACTCACCTTTGCTCTCGTAAATAAATTCGACAGGGCGTGTCTCAATATCTGCTTCTTCAGCCGTTTCACTCGAGTGAAATGTCTGCTCAACGACTCGTCCTGAGATGAGACTTTTAAGCTTGGTGACATTGACAGGCTTCCGTTTTTGTTTTCG
>DALYES010000054.1:0-2364 GCA_031972435.1 Minisyncoccota bacterium | reverse complement strand
ACATGCGAAGCGGGCACAAGAAAGGGCTCATTGTCCCAAATGATGATCTTTTTAAGGGTGATTTCGTTGTATGAGAGTACTGACATAACTTTTTTAGTATATAATAGGTAGTAATTACTAGCAGGAATGTTGAGCATAGTACCAGTATATGTTTGGACATACAACTAAGTGAGTAAATTATCATATGTTCGGGCTTACAACTCCAGAGAATATCAAAGAACTTCCCGATGAAGTAATTCTTGTACGAGTACAAAGTGAACCGTGGTTGTTTACTGCGGTACTTGAACGATATCAAACAGCATTCCTTCGAAAAACTAAGACGATTATTTTTAATGAGCAAGATGCAGAGGAGGTGGTACAAGATGCATTCACAAAGATATACATGAACGCACATCGTTTTGAGGTGCGTGAGGGAGCAAAATTCTCTTCGTGGGCGTACACTATTCTCATCAATACGGCACTCACTCGGTACCAAAAGTGTGTAAAGGAAGGGAAGCGCACACTCCTCCTTGATCCCGAGTACATGGAGCTTATGGGCGAAATGAAAGAGCACAGCGCATTCAATCAAGATAGGGATGCCATTGAGCGTATTCTCATAAAACTCCCTGGACATTTCGCTCGCGTCCTGCGTCTCCACTACCTTGAGCACTGGTCACACAAGGATATCGCTGATGAGTCGGGGGAGACGGTGGGTGCAGTGAAGGCGCGTATACATCGTGCTAAGGCAGAGTTTAGGAAGGAGTCAGAGAGTACTGCACACAGCGCAACACTACTGTAGATGAGTACATACGTTGTTCACTCTCTGTAGTGAATATACTATTTTCTTTCATTTAAAACCTTTTTATACTAATGAGAGTTATAGCAAGTACCTAACAATAAAAAACATGAAAACACTTCAAAGAAAAATAATGCGCGGAATCTACTACGCATATGCAATTCGACTCGTTACACTACCCGGGGTATGGCAGGGATTTGCGATGCTCGGCAGTATGATAGTGCTTACACGTTTTGTGTCACTGGGGAATGTCATCAACAATCTATCGCAGATTGAAATGTCCGATGTAGGCACCTTTGCATACAATGCCGTGCGCACGACTGAAATTTGGACATATCTTCTCATTGGAGTTTTTGTATTCCTTTCGCTCTCACTTCGCATTACGCTCACTCCGCACAATGGCCACTCGCTCTCATTTGCTCGTATATAATCATCGATAAGGAAAGAGGGGGAGGTTCAACAAAACCCCCGTGTCCACTCCGCCAGTCGGCGGAGTGGACACGGGGGTTTGTCGTATTCCTTCTACTCCTCGCCACTCTCACTCGCAGACTCTTTTGAAACTTTCACAGGCACCGCATCTTCTTTGAGTGCCTTGTATATATTTTTTTGCAACTCAGCCATAAGTTTTGTGTTTGTGCGAAGTGCTGTGCGTGTGGCATCATATCCGCGACCAAGCTTTACTTCAGCACTCGCATCTCCCCCAGGGGGAAGGTATGAGTATGATGCTCCAGATTTTTTAATGAAACCAAACTTTTCGCCAAGTGCGAGAAGTTCTCCTTCGCGACTAATTCCCTCATTGTATATGAGGTCAAACTCGGTTGTTTTGAATGGTGCCGCTACCTTATTTTTTACCACTTTCACGCGGTGACGTCCTCCCACCACCTCTTCGCCTTTTTTAATTTGCGCGATACGACGAATGTCGAGACGTACTGACGTGTAGAATTTGAGTGCCTTTCCGCCCGGAGTGGTCTCTGGGTTTCCGAACATAACCCCAATCTGCATGCGGATTTGGTTGATGAAGATGACCACCGTCTTACTCTTTGCCACTATCGAGGTGAGCTTGCGGAGTGCTTGGCTCATGAGACGCGCTTGCTTACCGACGTGGTGTGCACCCATTTCACCCTCAATTTCATCTCGTGGAGTGAGAGCAGCCACTGAGTCGATGACGATGACATCAATTTTTCCCGAGCGCACGAGCGATTCCACAATCTCGAGTGCTTGCTCTCCAGTATCTGGTTGAGAAATGAGGAGCTCGTCGAGCTTTACACCGAGATTTTGTGCATACTGCGGGTCCATTGCATGCTCTGCATCAATGAAGGCACAGATACCACCCAGTTTTTGTGCTTCTGCGACAGCATGAAGGGAAAGGGTAGTTTTACCTGAAGATTCTGGACCAAAGATTTCAAGAATACGTCCGCGTGGGTACCCACCAATACCGAGTGCTTCATCGAGACCGATTGAGCCAGACGGAATAGTGTCTACGTCCACCTTATGGGTATTGCTCAAGGTCATGATTGAGTCATCACCAAACTTTGTTTTGATGCTTCGCAATGTTTCTGCAATATCATCGAGTCCACGCTTTCGCGTTC
>DALYES010000053.1:6312-6732 GCA_031972435.1 Minisyncoccota bacterium | reverse complement strand
AGGGAATACCTGCTCGTATTTAGTGCAATTGTGTGATATAGTATCGAACTTTGCAGAAGATACTATTTTTGAATTTGTCAAGACCAAAACTTGCATACATATGAATTGCTTAGTAAAAATTGTCACTCTATAAGAAATCTTTACACAGTTACTCTATGAAAATCGCCATTACATCAATGTACGCTAACCCCCTCCATCCGGGGCATATTGAGTGTCTCGATCTTTCAAAAAAACTTGCTGATGAACTGTGGGTGATAGTGAACAACGATCATCAAGCGCTTCTTAAACGAGGGATTCCAAGTTTCCAAGATGAGCAATTTCGTCTCAAGGTAGTTGATTCATTAAAAATGGTCGACCGTACCATTCTTTCCATAGATACGACTCCGAGCGTCTGCGACACATTGCAAAAAATACTTAAAG
>DALYES010000053.1:3575-6240 GCA_031972435.1 Minisyncoccota bacterium | reverse complement strand
TCCAGAGCGAGCAATCCTCGAAAAATATGGTGTTCAAATAGTAGATGGTCTCGGGGCTAAATCGCATAGTAGTTCATCGTATGTGCAGAACATTGCCAACAAAGCAGACGAGGCCGACATCACCAAACAGATTGCAGAGATGCCTGCAGAGTATCGTGAGAATGAGTACATCGAAGTGGGTGTACGACCGTGGGGAGTGTATTACGTACTTGAAGACAAACCACAATTTAAAGTAAAAAAGATAATTGTAAATCCTGGTGCACGACTGAGTCTTCAAAGTCACGAGCATCGAAGCGAACACTGGGTGGTTGTTTCAGGAGTTGCGAATGTCGAAATTCGTGAAAAACAAGACCCCGCACACATCGGACATCGAATCGTTCGAGAGAATGAAAGTTGCTTTGTGCCGAAAGACCACCTCCACCGTCTTGCAAACTCCCACACGGAGCCTCTCGTCATTATTGAAGTCCAGTCGGGTAAGTACACTGGTGAAGACGATATCAAGCGTTACGAAGACGACTACAAGCGTTCTTAGATACATTAAGTGAAAAACAAAGAGGTGGAGTTGCAAAAGTCTTAAAGTTATGGTATGACTTTACCCGTATTATTTATGAATCAAAACTGTGTTTAGAGAGGACTCGTACATAACCTTGAGGATGCACTACGGGATGCGTGGCGGTGGCAAGAGATGAGTACTGAAAAGTAATACATGTATTTTAGAAGGTAATCTGGGCAATCCCAATTAATCTATTTACTAGATTAATTTAGTACGCCCTCTATAATCCTTTCAAATTGTTGAAAATCTGCTACTCTAGGCACTATTATACCGCAGAGAATTTCTATTTTTCTAATTTATTTCATTTATAAAATAATATGTCCCTATCAGTCGGCATTGTTGGGCTCCCAGATGTCGGAAAGTGGATATAAAATATATTGCAATAATTTAAGACTTTTCCACATACTTGATTGTGTAACTATTCCTTTCTGCTCAAAATTGTGTTATAAATTTATATCAGTACAAATTGCTCATTGAAGAGCAATTTGTAATTTTATAGATTTTATGCTTATTTTTCAACGTACAATAGAGAACGTTATTTCAAAAAACCTTTTTAAAGGGAGAATGATTGCTATTTTTGGTCCTCGACAGTCAGGGAAAACGACTCTCTCGAAAAAACTGATTCTTCCATATGGTGCAGATGGAGCATATTTTGATTGTCAGTTAGCTGAAGTACGGAAACACTTTGTGGTGGGAGAGCCACATATTCTTCAAGAATTAGTCACCAATAAAAAAATTGTAGTTTTTGATGAGGCGCAGACGATTCAAGATATTGGCACAATCCTAAAAACTTTTCATGATACGTACCCTGGTGTGCAAATTATTGCCACTGGGTCATCTTCTTTTGACCTTTCTAATAGAATAAATGAGCCAATGACTGGACGAGTATTTGAATTTACCATATACCCACTTTCAGTGAGTGAAATTAAAACCCTCAAGACCGTTACTGAGAGTGATCTGCATGATCTTATGCAATTTGGTTCATACCCAGCAGTAGTAGCGGCAGAAACTACTGAAGATAAAAAGTTGATACTAAAAAATATTGCTACCCAGTATCTATACAAAGATGTGTTCACCTTTGAGGCGATACGCAATCCTCAGGTGTTTGAAAATTTAGTAAAACTTCTCGCACACCAAGTTGGCTCACTTGTTTCGCTTAATGAGCTAGCAACTACATTGGGTGTAAGTCGAACTGTGGTACAACGGTACCTGCGCATGCTCGAACAAGCCTTCATAATAAAAGTAGTTCATTCGTTTTCTAATAATCCGAGAGTAGAATTAAAAAAAGCCTTTAAAGTATTTTTCTTAGATACGGGCGTTCGTAATGCGCTGGTAGACATCGACACACCTATACAAAAGAGGTCTGACGTTGGCTTTGTCTTTGAAAATTTTGCGATGAGTGAACGTATAAAAGAAGGAAATAATCAAAATCTATTTACACCAGAATTGTTTTTCTGGCGTACCCGTACAGGTCTTGAAATCGATATCATTGAAAAGAGTGGTTTAAATATTTCTGCATATGAATGCAAGTGGGGAAATGTTGAAGTGATCTTTACAAAGTTTTTAACTATGTACCCACAAGCCACCGCTACAGTCATTACACCAAAATACTTTTTATAGTTTGTTGGAGTACAAAGCAAAACATGTATTTTAGAAGATAATCTGGGCAATTCCAATTAATCTATTTACTAGATTAATTTAGTACGCCCTCTATAATCCTTTCAAATTGTTGAAAATCTGCTACTCTAGGCACTATTATACCGCAGAGAATTTCTATTTTTCTAATTTATTTCATTTATAAAATTATATGTCCTTATCAGTTGGCATCGTAGGTCTTCCAAATGTCGGTAAATCGACGCTCTTTAATGCGCTCACCCGAAACTCAGTCCCCGCAGAAAATTATCCATTCTGTACTATCGATCCATCGGTGGGTGTTGTCGCTGTGCCTGACAAACGTCTTGAAACACTCTCTGCAATTTCGAATTCAGTGAAGACAATTCCTGCAATCATTGAGTTTGTCGATATTGCAGGTCTTGTGCGTGGTGCTTCCTCGGGTGAGGGGCTTGGGAATAAGTTTCTCGCCAATATCCGTGAGACAGACATGATTGCAGA
>DALYES010000053.1:1275-3565 GCA_031972435.1 Minisyncoccota bacterium | reverse complement strand
AGTGCGCATTTTTGATGACCCAGACGTCATCCACGTGGGTGGAGGAGTGGACCCACTCTCTGACATTGAGGTTATCAACCTCGAGCTCATCCTCGCCGATGCCGAAACAGTCGCGAAGCGACTCGGGAATGTACAGAAGGATGCCAAGCGTGGAGATAAAACTGCGCAGAAGGAATACGACATGCTCGAGCGACTTCTCCCGCACCTCGAAAATGGAAAGCTCGCACAGACGTTCGAATTTGATGATGTCGAGACGCAGTTGGTTAAACACCTCCACCTCCTCACCATGAAAGAAATTCTCTACGTATTCAACAAGAAGAATGGTGCGTACAACTTTGATGAAACAAACGACGATAGGTGGACCGAACTCATGGATTTTATTGAGAGCACTGGTTCTGAGTACGTCATCATCGACGCAGGTGTAGAGCACGAGCTCAAGGATTTGGAAGAGGATGAGAAGCTTGAGTTCAGACGTGAGTATGCCACCCTCGATTCGGGTATCGATTCGCTCATTCGTGCGTGTTACCACCGCCTCGGACTGATGTCATATTTCACGACCGGTGAAAAGGAGACACGCGCGTGGACGGTGAAGCAGGGTGCCACAGGGCCAGAGGCAGGCGCAGCGATACACACCGACTTTCAATCACGCTACATTCGCGCGCAGGTGGTGACCTTTGAAGACCTGGTGACGACGGGCTCATTTGCAAAAGCACGCGAGCAGGGAAAGCTCCATACTGAGGGGAAAGAGTACATTGTGAAAGACGGAGATGTCATTGAGTTTATGATTGGATAATGTGGTGCGTATACATGCTCAGGTGCAGTGATGCATCGCTCTACACCGGTGTAACAACCGACATTGAGCGACGATTTCGTGAACACAAAGAGGGAAAGGTGGGAGCAAAGTATACGAAGGCGAAGATTGCCCTCCACGTGGCGTACGTGGAGCCCTGTGCCTCGCGAAGCGAGGCACAGGTGCGTGAGGCACAGCTCAAGAAACTCTCAAAAAGTGAGAAGGAATTACTCGTCAAATCACAGGTTGTTACAAAAGCTAGAAAAGTTTAATATTTACTTTATACTAGTATCTGTATGAGTAAATCTGAATCATTACCTGAAGAAAGTTCGGTTAATCTGGAATTATTATTTCTCGCAGAAAATTTTCTTCAATTACACTTTGCTGAGGCTATGACTGAGCATCGTGGAAGCATGTCTCCAACTGAAGCTGATTCTGGAGAAGACAGAGAGATACTTGGAAATATGAGCATTGAATCTGGAACTGGTTTTCGTGAGTGGTTGAATTCTCCAGAAGGCAAGGCAATCATGGTGCATTATATTGCAACACACACTGAAGATCAGATAATACACTTTGTTGATATGGAAAAAATTGAAGAGTTGTATATTGAATATAAAAACAGAACCCTACATTGAGGTATTTCAATAGAACAGCGATTCTTTTATCATTCTCTTACTATTCTTTGACGAAACTCCTTTTATATAGTACTCTCTACACACTGACGCCCAGAGGGGCGATTTTTATTTAACATATGGAAACACGAAACATCGCAATTATCGCGCACGTAGACCACGGAAAGACCACGCTCACTGACGCCATCATGCGCCAGACTGGTGCCGTGACTGACTCCTCAGTCACCATGGACTCAAACTCGCTTGAGCAAGAGCGTGGCATTACCATCTACGCAAAGAATGCCTCCGTGGAATACAAGGGAACAAAGATCAACATTGTGGACACACCAGGGCACGCTGACTTTGGCTCCGAGGTTGAACGTGTACTTCGATCAATTGACTCAGTACTACTCATTGTTGATGCGCAGGAAGGTCCTATGCCACAAACACGTTTCGTACTCAAAAAGTCTCTTGAACTCGGCTTGAACCCAATTGTCATCATCAATAAAATAGACAAGCCCGCAGCCGACCCCCACAAGGCAGAAGAGGAGGTGCTCGAGCTCTTTCTCGAACTCGGTGCAAATGATGAGCAGGCCAATTTCACCACAGTGTACGCAATCGGCCGACAGGGAATAGCGAAACGAAAGCTCGATGAAGAATCCACAGACCTCACACCACTCCTCGACACGATTCTTGAAAAGGTAGAACCTGCAAAGGGCTACTCAGAAGGTGAGGTACTCCGCGCACAGGTATTCAATCTTGGGTACGACAACTTCCTCGGACGGCTCGCCATAGCGCGCATCTACGAAGGGGAATTGAAATTCAATCAGAACGTCTTCATTCTCCATAAAGGACAAGAGCCACGCAGGGGAAGGGTGACAAAACTCTT
>DALYES010000053.1:0-1265 GCA_031972435.1 Minisyncoccota bacterium | reverse complement strand
GTTGAATCAGATACTGCTTACGCGGGGGATATTGTGATTGTTGCAGGATTTCCAAATATTAACATTGGCGAGACCTTGAGTGACATCGACCAAGCACAGCCACTCGATGCGATTGCGGTCGATCAGCCAACTATTGCACTCGATTTTGTGGTTAACAACTCACCGTTTGCAGGGCGTGAAGGAAAATATGTCACCACGCGTCAAATTCGAGAACGTCTCGAAAAAGAGCTCGAAATTAACGTGGGGCTCAAAGTAGATTTTGAAGGAAATGGTGATTCATGCAAAGTGTTTGGACGTGGTGAAATGCACATTTCAATTCTCCTTGAAAATATGCGCCGTGAGGGGTACGAGCTTCAGGTGTCCCAGCCACAGGCAATCATTGAAGACCGTGAGGATGGGAAGTACGAGCCATTTGAAGAGGTGACCGTCGATATTCCGAGTGAGTACCAGGGAGCCGTCATTGAAAAATTGGGACGACGAGGATTTATACTCCATGATATGGTCGTGCATGAAAACCAGGTACGTCTCATACTCGAAGGACCGACACGCGGTATTCTCGGCTATAAAGGACAGTTCATCATCGATACGAGAGGGGAGGGTATCCTCTGTTCTCGCGTCATTGGCTTCAAGCCGTACGCAGGTGAAATTAAAAAGCGTCAGGTTGGCTCTATGGTTTCTATGGCAGCGGGCAAGGCACTCGGTTTTTCACTGTGGAATCTTCAAGATAGAGGTCAGCTGTACATCGGCCCAAGCGCCGAGGTGTATGAGGGAATGGTCATTGGAAATACCTCAAAGGGTGAGGAGATGATGGTCAATCCCACAAAGGGCAAACAGCTCACAAATATTCGTTCATCGAGCTCTGATGAGGCGCTGACGCTCACCCCACACCGACCACTCTCTATTGAGCTTGGCCTCGAAACAATGTCTGATGATGAATATCTCGAAGTGACACCAACTTCAGTTCGCCTACGAAAGCAGGTGCTCAAGGAAGCAGAGCGCGTCAAATCACGACGGTAAACGCTCTCAAACCATTACCTACCTGAGATGTATGGTATTTACACTCAATTTGGTATACTTAAAAATCTATGAAAGATAAAAATAATTTTGTTTATATTATTATCGTATTCGTCGTTGTTCTTATTGGTGCACTCATTTTTGCACGCAATGCTTCAGATAAGGCGGTACAATCAGACGCTACTACAAACACACTCTCATCCATTGATGTTTTTGCTCAGTGCATTTCAGATTCTGGTGCAAAATTCTAT
>DALYES010000052.1:0-6934 GCA_031972435.1 Minisyncoccota bacterium | reverse complement strand
GTCAGCTTCCTTGAGCACACGAATCGCCCGAAGCGTCATGTCTTCAAGATTTCCTATTGGTGTTGCGACGATTGAGAGTAATCCGGTCATATGTGTCATAGTAATGTTATGTGCGATACACATCTTTTCGATGTTGCACCCGTACAATAATAATATCCTTTCTGTCGAGATCAAAAAGGACGCGATGGTCACCAATTCGTATCCGATACTCTCCAATCATATCTCCCTCAAGTCGCTTCGCAACCCGGGCAATATCGGTGAGCGACGTAACGTAGAGTAGTTTCTTTCCCAGTCGCTTCTTCACTATTGGCTCCAGTCCATCAATATCTTTCTTTGCAGTCTTCGTAATGAGTATTCTGTACGCCATACACTACTCGATCGAGCCAAACACATCCGTGAACGAAAAAACATCACCACTTTTTCTCTCCCCGCGCGACTTTTTTACCGATGCGATGAGCTTTGGGTTACGCGAAGAAATATAGTCCTCATACGCATCGATGTCGACAATGACTGATGTGGGAACACCTCGCTCAGTGATGATGAGTGGCTCCTGCGTCTTTTTCACATGCGCGAGCGCATCCTTAAAATTGTTGCGTAAGTCAGATGATTGTATGGTTTTTATCATATACAAACATAGTATACTATCCAGTTGTACAAGTCAATTGTACAACTGGATTGCATGCGTTGTGAGGACTCTATGCAACAAGTTGTGATGCTACATTGGTAATGTCCCCTGCGCCCATGACGAGGATGAGGTCTTGGTCGCTCGCCGATGCGGTGATGCGCGCTACCACATCATCAAATGTCTGGAGTGCGAGAGCGTGTCGACCCTTCTCAACGACCGCATCGGCGAGTTTTGTGTGCGAAATGCCCGAGACATTTTCCTCACGCGCAGCATAGATGGGGAGAATGTATGTCATGTCAGCCAGTGCAAGTGCGTCGACAAAATTATCAAAAAGTTCATGAGTACGCGTATACGTGTGCGACTGGAATACGAGCGTAAGTTTTTTATCAGGATACAGTTCACGCGCACCACGAATCGTTGCCGCAATCTCGGTCGGATGGTGCCCATAGTCATCATAGACTTTTGCACCGTTCACCTCTCCCTTATACTCGAAACGTCGCCACGTGCCCGCAAACTGCGTGAGTGCCTCCTCGGCAACAGATTGAGGTACTCCGAGGTACTCCGCCGCCGCGAGAGCGGCGGCGGCATTCATTTGATTGTGTACTCCGGGCACCTTGAGCATACGGAGCGGATCAAAACATGTTCCATAGTCCTTAATTGACACGGTCACTCCCTCAAGTATTGGAGCAATATTCTCTCCACCAAAATTCACAATTACCACACCTCCCTCGCGCACCTGACACGCAAATTCCCGAAATGCCTGCTGTACCGCACCGAGGTCTTTGTAGTAATCGACGTGCTCATGCTCCACATTGGTAATGACGAGTACATCGGGGGTGAGACTGAGGAAATCACGCCTATATTCACACGCTTCCACAACAAAATATTTACTCTTCCCCGCGCGATAGTTGCTCTTCGTCATCGCACGAAGAGAACCCACAACCCCACTTGGATCGAAGCCCGCATGTTCGAGGATATCAATAATCATCGCGGTCGTCGTGGTCTTCCCGTGACTTCCCGAGACCGCGATGAGGTAGTACTCATTCGCCACCATACCGAGCGCATCGAAGTAATTTACTGTCGTGATTCCCAACTCTCGCGCACGAACAAGCTCTTCGCTATCTTGTGACATCGCCTCGGTATACACAACAAGGTCAATTCCTTCGATAATATTTCTGACAGTTTGTTCTGAAAAAAAAGTAACACCTTCAGCTTCAAGTGCATGCGTAATATCTGAAGGAGCTCGATCAGAACCACTTACTATTTTTTTCTCTGAGAGAAAAAGTCGTGCGAGTGCTGACATACCGATACCCCCAATTCCAATGAAATGTACTTTTTTAATATCACTCAATTTCATGTACATATTTTTGAATTAAGGCAACAAACTCATCATTCCGTTCATACTCATTCACAAACATACCAAAGGATGCGAAGCTGGGAGAAAAAAGGAGCACGTCACCCGCGCTCGCCACAGCGAGCGCGGCATCAACCGCCTTTTCGAGCACCTCTCTCCCTGAACCACCCTCCACACTATTCCAGTTAACTGGAATAGTGTGGAGCAATGTTTTTAGCTTATCTGTCCCTGTTCCGGGGAGTAGTACCACCTGTTTGCAGTGTTTCTGAATCGGCGCGATGAGCACGCTCGGGTCCACCTCTTTGTACGCCCCGCCAGCAATGAGCACGACATTCTTTCCGCCAGCTGGCGGACCGGCGACGGCCTCTATTCCCCGCACCGTCGCAGTGGGTGTCGTCGCATTGTTGTCGTTGTATACCTTTACCCCATTCACCTCTCCGAGGTACTCGAGTCGCCCCGGTACTCCTGGGAACGATGCGAGTCCCTCAAAAATTTCTTCATCGGTGAGCCCCGTTGCTCTGAGTGCCTCATACGCGAGTGCTGCATTGAGGCGATTGTGCTCTCCTGGCATCGTGAGGAGACAATCCTCAGGAAGTATTGATGTATCAACGAGCACAATGTCCTGTGTCATCTCAATTCCCTTCATACGGACAAATTCCTGCGCCCGAAGGAGTACTTCGTGAGTCGTTACGAGGGTATCACCGTCCTCTTGGTGAAGAAAAATCTGTGCCTTATCCGCAAAGTACGCGTCCATATCTCCTTTATAGTAGTTGAGGTGGTCCTCCATAAAATTGGTGAAGACCGAAACGTGCGGACTGATGCCAGCCCACCCAAAGCCCTGGAGTTGCCACGAATCGAGCTCCATGACTGCAAGTGAGTCTTCTCCGACTTCCTTGAGGAGCTGAAGGTTCGACACGCCACGCACGTTACCACCGAGGAGTACCCCGCCAGTTGGTGAAGTCGCCTCGGTCACGTGGCTGAGCACGTGATGGACCATGTGTGTGACCGTCGACTTTCCGCGCGTACCCGTCACTCCAATAATTGGAACCCCCGAGAGTTTTGCAAAGAGGGCACCGCTCATTGCAATCTCTGCTCCGCTCTCTCGCGCACGCGCGACGTATGGAGAGTCAGCGGGCACCCCCGCAGCGACGGGGACAATGGCACGTCCAACGAAATCAGCGTCCCTGTGTCCACCGAGTGAGTAGGTAATGTTTGAGTATGGCGCAAGTTTTAGGAGAGATTCAGCGAGTTGCACTTCCGACTTCATGTCAGTCACAATAATATCCGCACCACACTCTGCGAGAAATGCGGTGTCACCAATACCCCGCCCGAGAAGGCCCAAGCCCATCACGGTTATCTTTTTACCAGAAAAAAATTCAATGTATTTTTGTGTATTAGTACTCATAGGAATAGTATTAGGGCTTGGCGTAAGGAAAGGGTCGGAAAACCATGTGGTTTTCCGTGACGGAAGGCAGGGCGCTAGCCCGTCGGAAAACCGACAGGTTTCCGAGTTCCCAAAGCCCCATGACGGTTACTTTCTTGTCCTTGAAATACGCCATTGCATCGGTCATATCTGAGCATCATAGCATGATTATTCGTCGTGGTGGATACCAATCGTATACCCATTCATTGTATAGTTCTCAACAGTAACCCAATGCAGAACCTCATTTTACTCGTATACTTACACGTATATGAAAAATTCACTTGAGTCATCAAAGTTTTTCCCCGTCATCGCTTGGGTCACTGTTATTGGTTTTGCATTCTTTACCTACTCACTCACCATGCGACTCCAAACAGAATTGTCAGATATCTCTGAAGGTGTCGCTCGACTCGAACAAAAAATCAATGAGATGGACACATCTTCTAAGGGGGCAAATACAGCAAGTAGTAGTGTGATACAAAAAACGAGATAGGGTACTATCTAAAAAATCCAGACTCAAGTCTGGATTTTTTAATGTATAGCTCTCACGTCCAGTACCATTCAATGTCCGCGCTCTAGGATTTGTACCACTAGAGTATTTCCGAAATTATAGTCGAGTACACTCTCCTTAATTTCTAGGTCAACCTAGGACCCTTCGAGTATCAGTCGAATGCTCTAGCCAACCCTCAAGTCTCGCAAGCATCGACTTGTCGCTTCGCGACCGGGAAAAATTTGAAGCAGTTCAAATTTTTCAGCTCGCGCAGGCGCATAAAAACCCCTGTCCGCGCTCTAGGATTTGAACCTAGGACCCTTCGAGTATCAGTCGAATGCTCTAGCCAACTGAGCTAAGCGCGGACAGGGGTTTCTAACACACCTTAATGAAAAGGTTCTACGATACTACCAAAAACAAAGCGTTTGAGCAACAAATTTTTCTAAAGAGATTTGCATTAAAAAAAGCCGGTGTTGATAATTGAAAATGAATCCAATATCACCGGCTCCTTGACTTCCCCACACTGTCAGACGTTTCGTGTGGTATAAGTCTTTTTCTTGAGGTCAAATCCTTTACAACTTTTACTGACCTCTGCATCATTTTCGATGACCAGCACACGGACACACTTCCCGTACCGGTCGATCTCAACGATAGGCAGATCGAGAGCTTCTCCTGCGAGTCGCCACATATTGAGGACAACAAGCAAAATCACCCCAACCCAGAAGAAAGGAAAAATCAGGTCCTTCTTCAAAACAACTGTGCCCTTGTACATCATCTCAACTTCCTCCCTGTCCGAAGACGAAAGATAAATTCGTGATAAACCAACATCTATTATAACACCTTTTGATTTCTTGTCAATATGTATAAAAACCCCCTCTTTCTGAGGTGTTTTGGTCTATACTAGAGTTATATGGATTTACAAACATTTTTAATAAAATTTGTAGTGTTTCTTAACAGTGCATTCATTCCCTTTCTTCTTGCGTTTGCATTTATTATGTTCTTATGGAACATGACGAAATATTTTATTATTGAAGGAGCAAACGAAAAGGAACATGAGAAGGCTAAATCTTTTGCTCTCTATAGTATTGCTGCTTTTGTCGTTATCACCAGTATTTGGGGGATTGTAAATCTCTTCACAGGTGGTTTTGGATTTACAAGCAATCAACAGATTACTCCTGACTATATGAAAAATGGAGGTATTGGGAGTAGTGGAGGTGGCGGAAGCTGGAACCTACCTTGGAGTGGAAGTAATTCGGGAAGTGGAAGTGGTGGAAATAGCTCGAGTGGTAGTGGTGGTTGGAGTTCTTTTTGGATCCCGACGAGCCTTATAGGAAACGATACAGGTAATGAGACAAATATAAATACTACCGGAAGTGAAGCGAATGGAAATGGTTATTATTACATGGATAATACGAATAGTGAGACCATAAATACTACCGGGAGCGAAGTGAATGGAAATGGTTATTATTACATGAATAATAATACGAATACTGAGACGGGTAGCGGAGGAGTTGATTATCCGTATGCTGAGGACGCACCAATGCCAAGTGAAGATTGTATGTACAATACCAATGGCTCTGGTTGCTAGATGCCCATCATCCAGGTATGTTACTGACGAAACGTGCGCAGACTTCAGCGCCTTCAACCCACTTTTGCTAATTCGCTGACGCCCATAAGCACGTGTGGTCGCGTCTCGTCTATTTCGCCATTATGAATAGGCGAAATATGACTCCGACGAGTGGAGTCTGCCACACGACACGCAGGTGTCGTGTTCTGATGAAAAAAGCAAAAAACCATACACAATAAAATGTATGGTTTTTTGCTTTTTTCATCAGCAGACTCCACTCTCTTTTGTCTTATCCTGGCTACGTCTTTCCGTAGAGTACAGATACTATCTTGAAGGTTAAATATCATCCCTTCTTATGTGCTCAATTGAGGCACATAATGTCGACCAATTAGCCGTTTATGGAAATGTTACCACTTCCGACGACGTGTCCAATTGGAATTAATCCACGACCAGCTTCCGCTAGCCGTGCCTTGTTACGACTTACTCCCTGTCATCGAACTTACCGTAGGCCGTGTCAAGCACGAACTTCGGGCACTTCCGACTCCCTTGAGTTGACGGGCGAATGCAATAATTGGAACATTTTGCGTTTCCACGTAGCATGCGGATTTCCCGCACTACGCGAGTCCAAAGTATGTGTACTGAAAAGTGGTGGCGAATTGCTTCGCCAAATACCTCCTTGTGTGGTTAGTTTACGATTCGCGACAATATTCGATGCGACGGACATTGTACACGTTCATTGAACGATCAAGTTCCTGTTCAAAAGCCGCAAGCGTTACCTCGACGTGCTCTTCTGGTGCCTTGAAACGGACTTCGATATCGATGTCTTGTTCAAGAGTCATAGAGAGTGTCAAAGCACTCACATGAAGACGACACCTGAACTTCGCATACCATTTTTGCCACATGATGAACCTCCTTTCCACTTTTCAGTACATATACTTCGGTTTTGTCCTTCCCATGATCCACTCAATTATAAACTGAGTTGACGCATGGTACTACGACGCTGCTGACTTCTCACGTGCATAAGTTTCCATTAACACATGAGATCTCCCCGGGTCACACATAATTCTATTCCGTACATCCTACACGACCTTTCTAGGTATCTTCCTCATCCTCACCGCGCTTTTTCGATGAGTCGATACAGTCTTTTGTGTGTGGCTATACTTTGCTCCTGATCCTTCAGTCCATTCCTCACGGAGTTGGACCTATCATTCCGCTACGCTCTCTTGACGAAAGAGAGGGGTGGATTTCAACCACCTAGAACTATGCGCTGCCGGGCGCATTTATTTGTGAGTACAAGGCTCGGGAACGTATTCACCGTGGCGATGCTGATCCACGATTACTAGCGATTCCATCTTCATGAAGTCGAGTTGCAGACTTCAATCCGTATTGAGGGTAGCTTTGTTAAGATTTGCTCCGTCTCGCGACATTGCGTCTCGTTGTACTACCCATTGTATCACGGGTGCAGCCCAAGGCATCTA
>DALYES010000051.1:2791-7017 GCA_031972435.1 Minisyncoccota bacterium | reverse complement strand
ACGAAGTGGAAAAGTCTCGCGCCAATCCAACGGAACGAATGGATTTGCTGGACTACCATTGTCAAAAAACCGGAGACACGAGCCGAACATATTGTGCGTATGGTGTCACAATTACAAGAAGGTAAACGACAACCTTGCTGTTGGCCGGGGTGTCCGCATAGAAGGCCAAGTGCACAAAAGTGGTTTAAGAAGTTGAAGTAGTGAATATGCCAAAATTCACGGTACAGAAAAATCCTTACTCTACAAATCCCCACTGAACGATTTTAATGTTAATGTACCACACACAAGAGTTGACTCTGTGATTTTTTCTCTACGAGGAGTAAAATATTGGTATGAAAAAACAACAATTCTCTGGATGGTTGAAAATCATACTATCCATCATTTTTACTCCTCTCTGTGTTCTTCCCTCCCTCACATCGGCAGAGGACGCTCTGCCATTTGGTGTATCACCAAAAGAAATCAATGTGAGTGGCACGATTGAGTATCCAGAGCCTCAGACCTATGGTATGTCGCGGTCTGGAGAACTACTCAATTTATATGAGTACAAAGAGGGGAACCGCACGGGTGTGCAAATCTCATCGGTCAGCTACTCACTCGATTTTTGGAATGTGGGTAAGCTCGGCGGTACCTCGGGGTATCTCTTTTGGAAAAAAGATTTTGCTAAAGCACGCCTCTCGATGCAATACAACGTGACCGCAAACGGTCAGATTATTACCGAGCGTGTCGACAATAGTAAACTTGGTCTCCCCGATGGGTGGAAAATGGAACCCGCGGAAGGCGAGCCAGACATTCACGCAGTGTCCTGTGGTCTGCAATTTTCCGGCGGTCCCAAGGGGTCCTTTACGGGTACCTGCAACAAGGGAGCAAAGGTTGAGGGACGCATCGCGGGAGTAGGAAACTATGTCATTTTTGAGAAAATCACCCAGCCGAGCGATGAGGCAGATGTGGAGCCCGCACTGTACATGCTCGCAAACAAGGAGCTCATGTTGAGTGGACAGTTCAGTGACTGGAAGTTTGACATGTCGACCCTCGAAGATTCCGGTGCACGTTTTAGCTCAATGACCGGAGAGGTGGAGACGAAGCACGAGAACGACACGGAGTGGCTCTATGCCAAACTCGATACCGTGCTCTATGTGCTCGACCACGTAAAGACAGGAGAAGAGAGCGGAGCAATTATCGGCTTGCCGACCTCTCCACGTACCTCATGAAAGAGGAGTCAGAGATCGTGGTCACCACGCCACCAAAGAAAAATAGCAAAATTGGTCTTGTACTTGGAACCATCAAGGTCAACATCAAGAAGATGATTACGGAGGGGACCATGGAGGTGGAGATGAGTCAGGCGATTGCGGGAGCACGGGGGACGAGATTCATTCTCACGGAAACGGGGACGGAGTCGAAGGTAGAGGTGACCGAAGGAACCGTAGCTTTCACCTCAAAAACGACCGGAAATGAAGTGCTCGTCACCGCTGGTGAGGCGGTGATTGCCACAGCAGAGGGCCTCGGGGAGAAGACGACCTTTGATCCAACCATAGCGGACGCAGAACTTGTCGAAGAGACGAGTGCTGTCCTACCTCCACTCCCTACCCCAGTACCCGACACAGGAACACCCACAGAGAGTGAACAAGACGAGGACAATTCTTTTCTTACCTACGCCTTTTGGGGTGTGACTCTAATCGCGATGGTTGGTGGAATACTCATTGGAAGACGGTGGATGGTGAAAAAATAAACCCCGCGCACAGTACAAAAATCTCCTACATATACCAGTAGGAGATTTTTGCGTTCTATCTGATAGGAAGTATACACCCTAGCCATGTATATCCGTATACACTTTCACTGATTGCATTTCATGAAAAATACACGACGGCATGTCAGTAGTGGTACAAACACCTTGAGTGAGTCGTTCAAGAATGGGTCGCTTCTCTTCCCCAACTGCGTACACAATTGCTTCATCGACACGTTCCTTCAGAAACGTATACGTCGTCGTGACGCGCTCAGTGTACGCATGCACTTCCCTAGGGACCGAATATGACACGACCCACTCAGGACCAAAAAAATCAACGCCGTACTCTCCGCTGAATATACCTGCTGTGTGCCCGTCAGAGCCAACACCCATTGTTGCGATGACGACGCCATCTGGGTGTTTGTCTTTCCACACGTGGAGCGAGTGCACCCATGAAGCAGAGAGTTCAGTCATTGTCTGTTCGTGCACTTCGGTCGAGAATGTCTGTACACCGCGTTTTGTAGCGCGAGCGAAAAAATCGGTCGCTTTGAGTTGTGTACAATTATTGATGAACGGGTCTGTGGAGTACCGTTCATCGAGGACACTCAACGTCACGTGTGTACCAAGAACCTCATCGGACACTCCCTCAAGAATCTGCAGAGCCGAGCCTCCCGAGAGGAGAAGGAGGATTGGGCGCGCACCATACTGTGTAAGCAACTCATTGAGTGCGCGCCCTGCCTCCTCTCGTGCATTCTCTCCACGGACAACCTCCATACTACTCTTTCGCAATTACCTTGTGTCCGCCAAATTGGTTGCGCATCGCAGCGACGAGTTTCCCTAGGTACGAAGGAATCTCGCGTGTCTTCTTGCGCTGCTGGAGCGCTGCCTCAAGCACCAAGGTTTCGCCGAGGGTTGTGATATGTTCCATCTCCTCCTCTGTCTCTCCTTTTGGTACAATACCCTCAATTAATTCTACCTGTCCTTCCTTGTATGCATTCACGAGCCACGAAACGAGCTTGCTCGTGATGATGCTCTCATGCTCATACGGTTTAAATACCTCATCAAGTTTGATACCCATTTTCTCCTCGTGTTCGTGGAGAATGGTCACCCCTTCCGCAATCGCTCCCATCATGCCGTACTCAATGCCGTTGTGAATCATTTTTACAAAATGTCCCGCACCCTCATTTCCCACGCGGGCATACCCATTTTCAGTTGCGAGCGACGCAAAGATGTGTTCCTGTGCTCTAAAGACTTCCTCTGGCCCCCCCACCATAATAGCCGCACCGTGACGTGCGCCCGTCATACCACCCGAGGTACCGCAATCGAGATAGTTGATACTTTTTTCTTTCAATTCTGCATGACGTCGAACTGAGTCTTTATAGAAACTATTTCCCCCATCGATGACCGTATCCCCCACGCTCAAAAGCGGAACAAGTTCCTGGAGCACCAAATCCACTGCACTGCTCGGTACCATGAGCCACACCACACGAGGTGTTGGAAGTGCACTCACAAGGTCGGTGAGAGTTGCGGTCATCGTCACCCCAAGAGCTTCAGCATCTCCATACGGTGGAGTATTTTTGTTGTGTCCCACCACACGAAAATCCTTTTCACAGAGAAGTGACACCATGTTAAACCCCATGCGCCCGAGCCCTATAAATCCAATTTCTTTATTCATATATAGTAGGTTACTCAATAATACTTTCTGGATTACTTCCCTTTGGATATTCGCGAAGTGGGAGTGTATGAAATGATTCTAGAAGCGGAGTTATAAACTTCCACGCAGCCACCACTTCCTCTCCACTCACAAATCGTGTCTGATCGCCAATAATGCAATCATACAATACCCGCTCGTAGGCTTCAGGAGACCTGAGCACTTCACCCTCTTGCTTTGCAAGTACGAGCTCTCGTTCATGAAGCTTAAATGAAAAACTAGGTTCCTTTACCCACATTGTCAGTCGGATACTCTGTTCGGGTGAGAACGTGAGACGAAGCATGTTCCGATGTGTATGTGATTCTGCATGAGTGACACATGAACATTCATCAACAGAACGAAAGATAATGCGTACATCGGTGAGAGACTCATTCAGTGCTTTGCCCGATTCTAAAGACACACGGACGTCCTTCCAAAGGTCACTGTCGATATGTGTCAAAATTTTAAAATAAGTCTCGGTCTCGCTCTCAGGCTGTACACCCACCGTCTCACGATACCCAGCATACTGTGCTCGTGTTTGTGTATCAACCGCATGCATGACGAGTGACCTGAGTGCCATGAGTCGATTCTGTCGTATCGACGATGCATCGCTTATATCTGCAGGAAGCATCGTGAGGAGTGCAAGCATCTGAAGCATGTGGTTTTGCCCCACATCACGGAGTGCCCCAATACCATCATAAAAGGCTCCCCGTGTTGACACATCCTGCGCCTCAAACAGGCGAATGTCGATGGATTCTATTTTATCGCCATTCCATGAGTCATAGAGAATACTATTCGCAAAACGGAGTGATATGA
>DALYES010000051.1:0-2781 GCA_031972435.1 Minisyncoccota bacterium | reverse complement strand
ATTTTCAATTGCCTCTTTAGCAAGATAGTGGTCGATTCTATAAATTTGTTCTTCCTTAAAGAGATCACACAGTTGTGCCTCAAGGGCTTCTGCCGTAGCTAAATCACTTCCAAATGGCTTCTCCACGAGGAGTCGCGACCATGACCCCACACCATCACAGAGAGCCATTGCATCACTCTCCTTCAATTTTGCAAAAATACTGCTGTAGAGGTTTGGTGGCACTGCGAGATAGAAGAGTTTGTTGGTGCACTGCCCGAGTTCGGTATCAAAGAAACTCAATGATTTCTTTACCTCTTCATATGACGCACGGTCGTCAAACCCCAGAGAGAGATATCGTACCTGTGCACAAAATGTGTTGAGTACTCCCTCATCATGCGTTGTTCTTTTTGAGACGATACTTTTTCGAACAAACTCTTGATACTCCTTGTCTGTGAGTACTCTACGTGAAAGCCCCAACACACGAAATGCATCAGGTAACAAATGTTGAACATACAAATCAAAGAGCGCCGGAAGCAATTTTGTTTCTGCGAGGTTTCCTGTTCCTCCAAAAATAACTACAACGGTCGGCATATTGTGCAGTGGGTTCTGTGACATTTCACTATCATACACGCTTCCGTCTCTGTGTGCATACACTCGTACAGCACCATTTTTCAAAGCACAATTTCTCTATACCGGAGATACCGTCATGGATGACGTCTTGAGCGAGGGTTCGATACCGGGTTCGTCCACTTCACTCTTTTTTTATACTGTGGTACAAATGGAATGTTATGGTGCGCTCGATTGTGGCTTCGCCACAATCGAGCGCACGTTTCGTTTCTTTTACACATTATTCATTCAAACTAAACATATCACGTATGGGACTCAAGGCAGAAATTCTTAATCTCAATGGAGAACGCAACAAATCGTTCGATACTCCATCAGCATATTACGATCGGTTACGTCACAAGGGTAAACATCCCACTCAAATACTTGTCTTTAAGTGCATGGATGGTCGCATCAATCTACCACTCATCACGGGTGTTCCTATGGGTATTCTCAAACCATTTCGCAATATCGGCGGAAAGTTCACCTTAGGTGATCCATACCTCGGGCGTCTCGTTCTTGATGCGGTCGAGCGTGTGGCGAACGAGGGGCATTCATCACTCGCTCTTTGTACATTCCATTTCTCAAAAGAGAACAATGAGCACCGTGGGTGTGCTGGACACAAGTACAACATTGCAGCCTCCCGTCGTGGAGCATTTACACTCAAACATGAATTCGATGAAATTTTTGGAGAATCCAATTCTGCTATATCGGCGATAGTGGTAGGTATCGAAACTGATGAAGACGCGCTTATTTTCTGCGGAAGTAATGGTGAGGAACTTTCTATAGCCGATTGTACAGACCTTTCTGATGCAGAATTGACGCACAAAATTCTTGCTCTCTACCCTGACGTACCCGCAGAAATTCTCCATGACTTACTTCCTCTTGTACTCAACAATCGTGCACATGTTGCACGTATCAAAAAGGAAGGTCGTCCTGTCCTCGAACTTGTCCACAACGAAAACATCATCGGTGTAGGACGTGGTTTTGACTGGCTTCACCTCCCCAATCGTGCGCTCATCATTGGTCCCTATGGACATACCGGTGGTACGTGGCGTGAAGCAATTGCGGTGGCGGGTGAAATTGTGCTCAGTAATTTTAAAAACAATCCAGAACTCAAAGCAGGTGGGGCACTCCTTCTTATATCCGCACCGTACGCAGATACCGCAGATAGGGGGATGGCAATCGCAAAGGCAAAATATTTTGCTACTGTTGCAGAACAGGCACTTAATCCATTTGCTGATGAACTTTCCCTCGATACGCTCATTGGTATTACGAATATCAAGACAATGAAATACTACCCACTGTCACCTCTCACATAGTATTCGTGTGTTCAAAATCCCGTTGGTTCGCCAACGGGATTTTGATAGTGTATAAGATGAAAAATATATAGCGCATCATGCTACAATTGTTTTTATGCAAGGAAATACACACTCTCTCTATTGGGAGGCTCCTGAACACACTCATATCGAAAAATCTCATGACTGGTTTTGGGCAGTAGGGATTTTAGCAGTTGCCGGCTCGATTACGAGTATCGTTCTCCACAATACGCTTTTTGGTATGGTTATTTTACTTGGAACAATAACCGTCTTCATTACCGGTAATAGAAAACCTCGCATCATTCCGTTTGAAATTTCAAAGAAAGGGGTTCGTATCGAAAATGATTTGTACCCTTTTCCAACTCTTGAGTCCTATTATATTGATGATGAAAACCCCTCTGGCCCACAACTCCTCTTAAAATCAAAAAAAATGTTGATGATGTTGATTATCATTCCATTACCCGAAGACCATGTTGATGATGTGGCGCGTATGCTCGCTTCCCGTCTCACCGAAGAACACCTCACCGAACCCCTTGGGCACATACTGCTTGAATATCTTGGATTTTAAGGTATTATCGCTGTGCGACATGTCGCGATTGCTCTCATAGTTTAATGGATAGAATGTGGGCTCACACAATTTGGGAAATTGTGTGAGGAGGTTCTCGATATTTTGATTTGCCTCCGCCGGCTGGCGGATTGGCGAAGAAAAATATCATAGAACCTGAACAGCGTCAGTAGGACGGGCGGTACCCAAACCAAACAGCCAGTCTTGCCGAATGCGGACAACGAAGTGTAGAATATTATATTGCTCTCATAGTTTAATGGATAGAATGTGGGTTTGCGGTACCTACGATCCAGGTCCGATTCCTGGTGAGAGCAC
>DALYES010000050.1:0-7126 GCA_031972435.1 Minisyncoccota bacterium | reverse complement strand
GAAACTGTTCGGTACAGTCTCGAAGCACCCTACGATCTAAATAAAGAGAAAATTGCAGACTGTGATATTGTGTTTATTGCAGTTCCCACTCCCACAACGCCAAGTGGTTTTGACGTGTCAATTGTCAGAGGAGTCCTTTCGCTCATTGGCAAGGGAAAAATTGCAGTTATAAAATCAACAATTCCACCGAGCACGACAGAGATGCTCCAGAGCGAGTTCTCGAACATATATGTCTTTCATAGCCCAGAGTTTCTCGTTGAAAAAACCGCTGCGCATGACGCAGCCAACCCCGATAGAAATATTATTGGTATTCCAAAAAATACAGAAGATTTTTATGAACGCGCACGGCTCGTTCTCTCCGTCCTTCCCAAAGCTCCGTACCACACAATCATACATGCGAGAGATGCTGAATTTGTGAAGTATGCTGGAAATTGCTTCCTGTTTACAAAGGTGATGTACATGAACATTCTGTATGATCTCGTTCAAAGCATGCACGGGAATTGGGCACATATTAAAGATGCTCTCATTCACGATCCGCGCATTGGAGCAAGCCACACAGAGCCAATCTATGATAGTGGACGAGGAGCTGGGGGACACTGTCTCATCAAAGATTTTGAAGCGTTTAGAAACATGTATGACAAATACCTTACCGATCACACGGGTAGCGAACTTTTGAAAGCAATGGCATACAAAAACATTCAGTTGCTCGTTGATTCGCAAAAAGATATAGATTTGTTGAGCGGTGTGTATGGTGATTTGAATTCGTTTCGTGAGTGGAAGCACATAGACGAGACGAACATATAGCATGTGCTCTTCACACTGAATAAATCCCGAATTTCAAATTCATGCATGCTACACTAGGCACATGAGTAAGATCAGAGTTGCTGTTTTGCGTGGAGGATTTGGAGATGAATACAAAGCATCGTTGTGGACGGGTGCGTCAGTTTTGGAGCACATGAATCGTTCTGTATTTGAACCAATAGATGTGATTATTGCACGAAATGGAGAGTGGATTGTTAATGGAGTTGTTCGACTTCCAGAGCAAATTTTGCATTCAGTTGATGTTGTCTTTAATGCACTCCACGGTACTTTTGGTGAAGATGGTACAATCCAAAGATTGCTTGATCGGTATGCAGTTCCCTATACGGGAAGTACTGCACTTGCATCTGGTATTGCCATAAATAAGACGACAACGAAGCACTTTTTAAAGGATACGGGAATAAAAATGCCACAACATGTTCAGGTGAGCCGTGATTCACTGCATGACATGGGACGTGTCGTCGAAAATATTATTGATACATTTGGTCCGCAGTATATTATCAAACCAGTGAGCGCCAGTTCTTCGGTCGGAACAATGTCAGTCAAAAACCCACTCCTTCTCCAGCAAGCACTTACGGATGCGCTCTCACGGTACGATGAAGTACTCGTGGAGGCAAAGATTCCAGGAAGGGAAGCGACCTGTGGTGTTATAAATCGATACCGAGATAAGCAGGTATACACGCTCCCCGCGATTGAAATTGTGCTTCCACATGGTGCGGATTTCTACAGCACTGAGCTGAAACATGCAGACACAACTGAACACCACTGTCCCTCTCGTTTTACTCGAGATATAAAAAATGATATCGAATCTCTTGCACAGATGGTTCATGAGACACTCAACCTTTCACAGTATTCAAAATCAGATTTCATTGTTGCGGATGACGGCATCTATTTCCTTGAGGTGAATACACTACCAGAGCTCACAAAACAATCATTGCTCCCCCGTGCCATTGAGGCAGTGGGAGGTTCATATGAAGATTTTATTGCACATCTCATCCACGAAGCAATCCTGACGAGAAAACGATATACATGATAGACTACGTATACTTATATTTATACACACACTATGGCATTACATACTAAAAAACTCTCAACTGCTGACGTAACAAAAAATTTGCTCAAAATCTCAGAGTGGACAGTTAATGCAAAAAATACAGAACTCTCAAAGGTATTTGAGGTACCGTCATTTGTGACGGGCCTTGCCTTTATTGCAAAAATTGCTGTTCATGCAGAAGTTATGGGGCACCACCCAGTCGTGGAGCTTTCGCAGGATAAAGTCAAAGTGAAACTCACGACTCATGACGTCAAAGGCCTCACACGTCTTGATTTTGACCTTGCAAAGCGTATTGATACGTTTAATTACTAGTCCCCCCTTGGTTTTCATTGAAATAGTCCCCACCTATTTTTGTATGTATCAAAATATAGCAAGGCGACGCCTTGCTACAGGTGAAAATCGCTGTCCACGCAGAGGTCATGGGGCACCACCCAGTCGTGGAGCTTTCGCAGGATAAAGTCAAAGTGAAACTCACGACTCACGATGTAAAAGGTCTCACGCGTCTTGATTTTGACCTTGCAAAACGAATAGACGGTATGAGCCACCCGTCGTAAGTGATTGAGTACTTGTCTCATTACAAAATTAACTCGGTCTACATGGGAAGTACCCCGTACTTCCCGATAAATTCATTGTCAGACCACTGAGAATCGAACTCAGTCTACACCCACCCCATGGGCGCGTACTACCGGTATACTATGGCCTGGTATGAACCATTGTCCCCACCTCCACACAGTATTTCAGTAGTGCATTGGTGCAAGTAAGGAACATACATCATAGTATGAAAAGTTTTGCGTATCCAGTCGATTGTACTACCCATGCAAGCGGTCTTCAGAAGTCAACACAGAGTACTACGATCAAAAATGTTCCTTGAGTATACGGTATGTGTGGAGGTGATCATCGACAGGAACTGTGTCGATGACTCCAATGACCGCTTCATCATTACCACCAGGGAAGAGTCCATCTCCAAAGTAAATACACTCATCCTTGTCCCACTCCATGTGCTCGATGAGTTTTTGGACATTCGCACCCTTGTGACGGTTCTTGTGAATGTAGTCGATACTCGTAGAGCCACCAATTTTCACAATGAGGTCTTCAGATATGAACGGTACCAGGAGGAGGAGCTCATCACGCTTCTTTCTATCGGGGTCGTACGCCATTTTCACATCCACCGGGGCTACATTCCCGATAGGGCTAAATGTTATTTGAGCACCACGGTCTTCAATCGGAAGCCACGCCTCATTGATATCATGATCAATGACTGCCCTGAGCGCCTCGATGTGTGCAAGGATTTCTTTCCGATGTGCTTCATCGAGGGGAATATTCCAGAGTTCAGTCCCGTCAAAAGAAACAGCGTGATTACCGTTTTGACCGAGACGAATAGTCGGAAGATTGTTTGTCTGCCACTCAATTTTGGGTACCTCTTGGCCGGACACAATGACGACCTCGTGTGGAATTGAGGTAAGGAGAGAAAACATCTCCTCGAGAATCGGCTGACGAGGAGGGGCAATAGTTTTATCGAGATCAAAAAAGAGGTGTTTTTTATGTGAAAGCATTACAGAGAGTATATCAAATGTAGTACAATTTTAAATACTTTCGGCGAAAATTATGTATTGCAGGCATGTTCACGTGTGTTTATAACGCCCTCCACATTTGAAATTCTAGGGTACAATAGTACACGTTATGGAATCTGACCGTCATTCTCGAACTCCACGTGCTCCAAAACACATACACTCATTTTTTGGAATTTCACTTGTTGCTGTCGTTGCAACCCTCGCTGGAATCTTGGCTCTGTCTGCATCAGACGAGCTCGCAGAGCAATTTGCGGAGAATGTGTTAGTGCACAATGAAGCATCTATACTTTCTACAGAAGACAACACACAGACACAGTCAAATAATTCAAAACGTGGGCAAGACCCAATGTGGGACACCTTGAAAGCTACTGGCCTCCAAGGTGATTACTACACGCTCAATATAGAAGGTCGCGATGATGCGGTCATGTGGGAAGACTGTACCGTCCTTGCACATCCAACCACGGGTGCGTATGGTGACACCGTGTATGTCCCACGTAACGGAACGTTTTCTCAAAACAATCAGATAACCTACGTGACTAATAATCCTGATGACAAGTACACACGTACCCCAGGAGCGGGTCTTGAAGTACATGATGCGTGTACCGCCCCATTTGACGGTGATGGAGCAGAAATCTCACTTCCAAAAAATGAAAAGGGGTACTATGTTGTGACACGTGTTATAGGAAAACCAACAAATAACCCAGAGCTGACCATCAATGGACATATGCAGTTTATTGAAGATGAATATGGCAGTGAATTCTTAGTCCTTGGAATTATCACCAATACTGGTTTTCAAACTCCAATACAAATCTCAGCACAGACGGTCAGTGCATCAGTGGCAACTGATATTTCTGGTCTATTCGAATGGAGTGGAAGAGTGTGTTATGCAAATGAAACGTCATACTGCACGAATGAATCTGACAACACTATGTGCACAAGGGAGCAACTCTGCTGTGTAGATACAAATGAAGACGAGTTGATTGATTCATGTATCGATTCGACACGTAATTTTGATGGAACTCGTTCATGTACCACAGGGAAACCTGTAGTGCTCTCATGTCGAGAGTATGTCAATGAGTCCTTATTCTCTATAGACGAGTTTGTACAGTATTTTTGGAGTGTCGACGAAGAAAAAAACTTTAAGGAAGCACGTATTCTTTTTTACCCCGTGCGCTAGTGGTATACTATAAAAAGGTGATTATTCTTCTTAAAAAACTGTCATATGGGATTTGAGGGCACTTGGAGGGACATAGCAAGAAACGGTGATTTGAAAAAAATTCCTGAGGTATCAAAAATAATAAAGAAATCAACAAAGCCCCATAGCCAACAATCACCATCAGACTGGCGTGAATCTGCAAATAATAATGATATAACTTCTTCAAGAAACGAAAATAAGCAAGAAGTACGAAGTGGAGATTTAAATTTAAAAGTCATGCGTGACGTCTTTGATGGAGCTGAATCGAAGCCGGAGAACACTATTAATTAAAATTTTTTACGGTTCATTTTATAAATCTAAATATGTATTCGAGATAATATGAGCGGGTTTAAATTTTTTGAAAATTTTAAAAGGGACAAAACAGGTATCGAATTAGGTATTGTGCATGAGGCGTCTTCACCGGATGAAAGTAGAACAGAAGCTTCCGCCATACAAATGACTGAGGATGAAGTTTTGGGAGCGTTTGGGATCTCAAAAGAAGAGCTCCGAAAACTTGCGATTGCAATGCTCACTTTTACAAATTCTGAGATTGCGAAGCACACTTCACCACGACACATACTACTAAAACTGCAAGAGATGTACCCTTCATATGATGTAGTTGCAGTAATGAAAATGCATGGGTACACACCTTTAGAAGAGGCGAGTTATGAGGGTATTAATAATCGCACGGTACACTGAAGTTTGATAGTTGATTTTATAATTGTATCATAACGTACATATGTACCTTATGATACAAAATGTAACGTGTACGTATGTCACACCCATTTGCAAAACAGTTTGAACGAGCGCTGAAGAAATGCACTGTTCATGACAATTGTGTCCTTACTGAAGCTCGAAAGCTCCTCAAGAAAGGGTATCGTATAGAAGAAATTGATTCTGTGTTGAAAGCGCTTTCATCAGGTCGCATTGACGACCGTGAGTGCGAAATTCTTGAGGAAGTACGAAAGGAATTGTCTGATGGAATGAGCGATGAGTAGCAGACATCGATACGTACCCATATTTTATTGAACTAATCACATATACCTATGATACAAAACAAATTTTTACAGGGACTTCTCATTGGATACGGAGTTTTGTTTACTATTCTCGCGTTTAACCCTGTAGATCGAGATATCTGGTTTGATGAAAATCTCACCGTATGGATTGTTGTTGGAGCTATGTTGATTTTGTACGCGTGTAATATTCGATTTTCCAATTTTGCATACGCACTCATGTTTGTCCTTATCTACCTTCACACTATTGGAGGTCACTGGACTTTCGCACTCGTACCATTTGACTACGTGACCAATTTTTTTTGGGTTTGAACGTAACCACTTCGATAGAATTGCGCATTTTTCAGTCGGATTTTATGCATTCCCAATCGCTGAGTGGCTCTATACAAAAAAGCTCGTTTTTAATCGTTTTCTCCTCTTCACCTATCCTGTGTTTGCGATTGCAACAGTTGCAATGTCCTATGAGCTCATCGAGTGGGTGTACGCGGCAGTTGCAAATCCTGAGGCCGGTATTGCATACCTCGGTAGCCAAGGGGACATATGGGATGCACAAAAAGACATGCTCGCTGACACGCTCGGCGCCATTCTTGCAACTTCAGTGTTTTTCTGGAAACGAAATAAATAGTATTGAATGAGAATTAAAAAAATACCGGAAATGTGCTCTGCACATTTCCGGTATGTAGTGAGTGTTTAAAATCGACTGCTCGCATTTATCACACCGTAGGTCACCATAAGCCCTACAGCAAACCCTGCAAAAACCTGAAGTGGTGTATGAACACCGAGTGAGATTCGTGAGAACCCGATTATGGTTGCAATAACAAATGCAGTGATCTGTCTATTATGAAGTGGAGTTCCTGTGAGTGAGGATTTTATTTTAAGAATCCATGAGAAAAAAAGTGCAATACACATGCTAATCGCTGCATGAGTACTGGGAAAACCATACCCATCGAGGGTGAGGTATCCACCTGTTGGACGTGGGATTGCACATATGTGCTTGAGCACATACACAGTACCTGCGGTACACACAAGTGCCACACACCAGAGGATCGCTTCACGTCGCCATGAGCGTGTGTATAGAAAGAGGGCAACGAACGCACAAAATGGAATAAAAAAAGGTGCACTCATCGTATTGTGTATGAAAAGTGCGGTGGGTATTGAAACGAGCGTTACCATATACCACAGAGTGTAGCATAGGAGATTTAAAATACTCAATTTTTTTGAAACCTGTAGTCTGAGTGCTGAACGGGTTACGTATTTGAAATATATTCAACAAAAGGTACTATTGAGAACACATGAAACATACTCGATATGTAGCCATTTCATCTCTGCTCGCATGTGTCTTGTGTGTTGAGTCAGTGTGTGCAAGTACTTTTTTTGAGTATGAACCAGTGGACTTGAGAGGAGATACGTCAGAGATTTCGGAGTATAGAAACATTCTAGGTGTTATTCACCACCGTTAAGTAGCTCTGAGATA
>DALYES010000049.1:5298-7163 GCA_031972435.1 Minisyncoccota bacterium | reverse complement strand
GGATTGGTATTTGCTTCTTCGCGAATGAATGTTGCAATCACCTCTGTAAGTACGGAACGTACCTTGTCATGTTTATCGAATTCCATATGCTACGTGATGATAATATCAAACGCTTCAATGTAATCTCCAGGAGCAATATCTACCTTGGAATCGAGCTGTATACCGAATTCTCCCTCAGTGATTGCCTGTACGTTTGACTTCTGCTGTTGCAAATTTTTGAGGACTCCTCGTCCGAGCTCAATATCGCGTCGGGTAATGCGTACGTGTTGATTCAATGAAAGTGTTCCTTCTTCAAGACGTCCACCGAGGACGTGTGCATTTTTTTGAACGCTAAAACTTTTGAGAATTTTTGCCTTTCCGGTGACGCGCTCCTCTTCCTTTTTTGGCGTGCGTGCTTTGAGCGCCTCCTCGAGCCATTCAGCGAGTTTGTAGATGATATCAAATGTCTCAATGGTGACATTGAGTCGCTCTGCGAGATCCAGTGCCATACGGTCTGGCTTCACATTGAATCCGACAATGATGGCATTCTCAGTCGCGCTGACACTCTGGACATCATTTGCGGAAATAGTCCCCACTCCCGTACCGATGATGCGGACTACGACACGGTCGTTCTTGCACTTGTCGAGTTCATGGACAATAGCATCAATAGTGCCGAGTACGTCAGCCTTGATGAGGAGAGGGACCATCGGAAGTGTACTAATGGCATTCGCTGTTGTAGACACGGGTATTGCATTCTTATTGGCAAGTGTGAGTACCTCCGCTTCTTTTTTAGAAGACACGGTTATGAATGATGCTCCAATTTTTGGCACCTCATTCCACCCAACAATACCAATGGGTTCGGACGCGTGCGCTTCACTGATATTCTTTCCTGACCAATCTTCCATAATACGCACGGGAGCGTGGCTTGTACCAGACACCACATAGTCACCAGATTTTACCGTGCCATTTGTAATCATGAGTGTCGCAGTGGTACCACGTTTTCCATCGAGCTTTCCTTCAATAACACTCCCTGTTCCTGGAAGGGAATCGTCTGAGGTGAGTTCAGCAAGCTCTGCAGTGAGGAGGAGGAGATCGAGGAGCTCATCGACACCCTTGCCACTTTTTGCTGATATCGCAACCCACGATACGTTGCCTCCCATACCTTCGATGTATATTCCATGTTCAATGAGACTCGACTGTGTACGTACGAGGTCGGCACCAGGCTTGTCTATTTTATTGATGGCAACAATGTAGGGAATACCGGCTTGGGTGATACTCTCGAGTGCTTCGAGTGTTTGTGGTTTTACACCATCTTCTGCGGAGACGATAAGAATAGCAATGTCAGCGACATCGGCTCCACGGAGTCGCATTTTCTGGAACGCCGCGTGTCCAGGAGTATCGAGGAAAGTGATATTTTTCTTCGCACCCTCTTTTGTGACGCGTTCAACACAGTATGCAGAGAGGTGTTGTGTGATACCGCCTGCTTCACCCGCAACGACATTTGCTTTTCGAATGTAATCAAGAAGTGTCGATTTTCCATGGTCAATGTGTGCGATGATCGCAAAATTTCTGATATTTTTGGGACTTGCCATATGTGTAAAAACTCTTTCGTTAGTGTAGATACAATCTACAGGGTTCAGAAGCAATTTTTAATTTTATTTTCATCAATCTGACAAAATAAATCGGATTTGACCCCAGTACCCCAAGCGTGTATAAGGCCTCACCGCCTGAAGGGGTTTTGTATCATGGTTCTCAGCATTCGATTTTTGCTCTCTATATTACTGACTGTAAGCGTAAGCCACGCATCAGATATCACCTACGTTACAGACATCGAAGGCAGCATCACTCGACTTCATAGTTTTTTTGCTCAAAATCCTCTTTTTTCT
>DALYES010000049.1:0-5288 GCA_031972435.1 Minisyncoccota bacterium | reverse complement strand
AACGACAATCGGTGGTCGTATGTTCGTATTCTGTTGTGGAGCCTTTGATTTTGCCATATATACGATTGATTAATGAAAAACGCCCAACCACGAGGCGTAAAGCAGTAAATATAGATTGAGTATAGCAGATATTTCTTTTGCGTCCAAGTCAAGTGCGTGGTGTAGGTTTTCTGTGCGTCGGTCGCGACGCGACCGACGCATGTGTACACAGAGGGAACTCTGTGTCATTATTTCGGAATGCAATTCCCACGATTGAGAAAAGCGGTACACGAGCGTATTCATCTCGATTATGCATCGGCAACTCCGGTGCACCCCGAGGTCCTTTCTGCGATGCAACCGTACTTTTCTCTGGTGTGGGCAAATCCAAGTGCGATATATAGAGAGGGAGTTGGTGCACGTGAGGTGATTGAAGCACACCGCACCGAGCTCGCACGCGTGCTCAAAGTACGCCCGGCAGACATTACATTTACAAGCGGAGGTACCGAGGCCAACAACCTTGCGCTCATCGGAGTTATTGAAGCACGGTATGAAGAAGGTGTGGGGTTTGGTGATATGGAAATTATCTCAACTCGTATTGAGCATCCTTCAATCCTCGAAACCTTGAGATACCTTGAGCGAAGAGGTGTTATCGTTCGGTATGTTGACGTAGATGATGAGGGACTCATTGATGTGGGTCTGTTTGAAACACTGCTCTCACCGAAGACAGTGCTCTGTACATTCTCATATGTAAATTCAGAAATTGGAGTGATACAGGACGTCAAAAAGTTGACACGCATCATTCGCAAGTGGAATGAAGCTCATGGCACAACGACGTACGCACACGTTGATGCGAGTCAGGCACCGCTGTGGCTTTCGTGCGCACTCGATATGCTCGGAGCAGATATGATGACCTTGGATGCGGGAAAGTGTTATGGGCCAAAGGGTGTGGGGGTACTTGTTCATCGGCAGTGGGTGAAGGTACTGCCCGCCACCTACGGTGGCGGGCAGGAGTCTGGTCTCCGCTCAGGTACTGAGAGCACTGCACTCATCGTGGGGTGTGTGCGTGCACTCATTCGTGCACAAGAGGGGTATGAGGCGCGGAGCACGGCTGTCGCCGTGCTCCGCGATACGTGCATCACCCTCCTCACCACCACAATTCCTGAAGCAATAGTAAACGGCAGTCGCACTTCGCGAGTCGCCAATAATGTAAACATATCCATTCCAAATCTCGATACTGAGTACGCTGTCATCTGGCTCGACGCACAGGGAATAGCATCGTCTACGCGAAGTGCTTGCGGAGCGCAGGGAAGTACCGGCTCACAGGTGGTGCGTGAGATGACTCACGACGAATCGCGTGCGACGTCGACGCTCCGCCTCACGCTCGGAGAAGAAACAAAAGAATCAGACATCGTGTACACAGTAGAGATACTCACGCAGTATGTAACGCTTATGAAAAGTTTGACTTATTAAAATACTGTTGTATTATTAATAATACTGATTATTCAAGCGAGTTAATACCGAATTGTCGTTTTTTGAGAGAGGGTACTCGCGTATAATGTAATGACATATGCCAAATTTTCACAATTTCACTTCACGCGCAAAAGAAGCCATTAGGAAGGCACATGAACTCGCCATAGAGCGTGGTCAAAATCATGTGAGCCCAACGCACCTTCTCACTGCGCTCGTCATGCAAGACGAGAATACCGTCATCTCACTTTTAGACCGACTCGATATCGACATTATCGCGTTTACCGACCTGCTCCTCGATGCACTTGAAGCTCCCTTGGGACAGACACTCTCGCAGTCGTACCAGCTCTACCTCACACCCGATTTAGCACAGGCACTTGAGGAATCTGGACGAATTGCACAAAATTTGAATGATTCATACGTCGGTGTCGAACACCTCTTTCTTGCACTCCTCGAACACCCGGGTCCAGCATCAGAAGTCATCGAGCGTTCACGCATTGATAAAAAGAAAGTACAGAATGCACTCAAAGAAGTGCGCGAACACAATATTGATGATGTACAGTCACCAAAGAAATTTCGTGCACTCTCAAAGTACGCACGTAACCTCACCAAGCTCGCTCAGGAAAACAAACTTGACCCTGTCATTGGGCGCGATGCAGAGATTCAACGTGTGGTGCAAATTCTTTCACGTCGTACAAAAAATAACCCCGTCCTCATTGGGGAAGCGGGTGTTGGAAAGACTGCAATTGCAGAAGGTCTTGCGATTTCAATTATTCAAGGAAATGTCCCTGAGTCAATTCGTGGAAAAGAAATTCTCTCACTTGACCTGGGGCTCCTCATTGCGGGTACAAAGTTCCGTGGGGAGTTTGAGGAGCGATTGAAGGCAGTTATGAAAGAGGTTGAGCAAGCAGAAGGGGCAGTTATTCTCTTCATCGATGAACTCCACACGATTGTGGGGGCAGGGCAAGCAGAGGGCTCTATGGACGCATCAAATATGCTCAAGCCGGCGCTCGCGCGCGGTGAGATGCGCGTCATTGGTGCGACGACACTCAAGGAGTACCAGAAGCACATCGAGCGTGACCCTGCACTCACAAGGCGTTTTCAGCCTGTGTACGTGAATGAACCATCGATCGAGGATGCGATTGCAATTCTCCGCGGTGTTGCAGAAAAATATGAAATCTATCATGGAGTGCGGATTACCGATGATGCTATTGTTTCTGCGGTGACGCTCTCGAGTCGATACATCACTGATCGTTTTCTACCTGATAAGGCAGTTGATCTCATAGATGAAGCAGCTTCTGCACTTCGCATTTCACTTGAAAACAAACCTGAAGAACTCGTGCTCGCTGATCGTGCGGTACGACGGCTTGAAATTGAACGTGAAGCACTTCGCAAGGAGGAAGAGGTTTCAGAGCATAAGGCAAAGATTAAAGTGCGTCTCAAGGATATTGAACATGAGATAGGTGAATTAAAGCAAAAGACGTCTGTGCTCGAGACAAAATGGAATAATGAAAAAGACGCGGTAACAGAAATTCGCGAAATGAAAAAAATGCTCGAGTCACTTCGACTCGAAGCAGATTCTGCAGAAGCAACCGCAGACCTCACCCGTGCAGCAGAAATCCGTTATGCGCTCATTCCTAAAATTGAGAAAGACCTTGAAGCAAAATCAGTGAAACTTAAGAAATTACAGCGGACACGACGACTTTTGAAAGAAGAGGTGACCGAAGAAGATATTGCGAGTGTGGTATCACTCTGGACAGGTATTCCAGTCTCACGAATGCTCGAAGCAGAAGCAAAGAAACTTGCGCGTATTGAAGAAGTACTGACCGAGCGTGTTGTTGGACAAAAAGACGCGGTGCGTCGTATTTGTGACGCCATCAAGCGCTCTCGTGCGGGAATCTCCGACCCTAATCGTCCGATTGGTTCGTTCCTCTTCCTTGGCCCGACAGGCGTGGGAAAGACTGAGCTCTCTCGCGCTCTCGCTGAGTTTATGTTTAACGATGAGAGTTCGCTCGTGCGCATTGATATGAGTGAGTACATGGAGAAGCATTCAGTTTCAAAAATCATCGGCTCTCCTCCAGGGTACGTTGGTCATGAGGAGGGTGGTGCGGTGACCGAGATTGTGCGTCATCGACCATACTCAGTCATTCTCCTCGACGAGATTGAAAAGGCACACCCAGAGGTATTCAACATTCTCTTGCAGGTGCTTGATTCAGGGCACCTCACCGATGCAAAGGGTCGCAAGGTCAACTTCAAGAATACGGTCATCATTATGACCTCAAACATTGGCTCAGAGCACATCGACAGAATGAGCAAGTTTGGCTTTATGAGTCACTCTGACGAGAAGACACAGTACGCACAGGCGAAAGACAAAGTGCTCGAAAGTCTCAAAAATTTCTTCCGTCCAGAATTCCTCAATCGTCTCGATGAGATTATTATCTTCGATATTCTCTCAAAAGAAACGATTAGCAGTATTGTGCGACTCCAAGTACAGTTGGTCATAGACCGTCTCGCACAAAAGGATATTCAACTCGCAATCTCTGATGAGGTCATGGACTACATCGCAAAGGAGGGATATGAACCAAAGTTTGGTGCACGTCCATTGAAGCGCGTCATTCAGTCGAAGATTCTCACACCGGTTGCTTCCATGATGATAAGTGAGGGAATGCTTCAGGGAGGAACGGTATCGGTTACGATGAAAAAAGACGAACTTTCGTTTGATGTGAAGAAGAAAGGGAAGAGTGAACCGAGAAAAATTAAGAACAAGGTTGCAGAAGCAGTTGCAGTGTAATGAAAACCCCCGCGCGCCTACGGCGCGCGGTTTTTCAAAATCCCCACACAAGAAAAATCCCCGCGAAGCGGGGATTTTGGGCATTGCGAAGTAGGGATCACACGGATATATTCAGATGGATTACCTTGGTTGCATTCAAAAGGACAAGAGTCCCAAGCAATGTCAACGCAAATGCGATGATCGTTTTTAGCTTCTTTTTTTGGTCCAGCTTTAGTGTTGCCCTTGGTCCAAAACTTCCTGCAAGAGCTGACCCAATACAGAGCGCTGCTACGAGATCCCATCGTTGGATGTTTCCATAGAAAAGATGGCCAAAGAAAGCAACAAGACAGATGAGGACCTCAGAAAAAGTCGTCACACCTACCGCCGCTCCAAGCCCCTTTCCCATTACTTTCTGCATAGCAGTGACGAGAGGACCGAATCCACCACCCGAAAGACCCTTGAATCCGGCAGAAACCAATCCGAGCAGAAACATTTTTCTTGTGGTGTACTCGAATTTCACATCCAGAGAGATGAGAAGTGCCATGACCAGTACAACTATGGCAATGATGACTTCTAGGACTTTCTTGTCGATGATTCGAGTACCAATGTATGAAGCACCCAGACTTGCAAAAATACCAAGTGTCGAGATGATCAATACCGCTTTTCCGTCGGATGAGAGTTCATTCCAGAACTCTACTGCGCGCGTCCACAACTTCCAAAAAGAGAATATTCGCTCTGTGTCAGGTTGTAATTGCCTATTTATCCTCTTGAAATGAGCATTGCCAAGGACATGGTGTTGTCGAGCCGCTATTGCGCCACCAACCATCTGTGAGATGAGAATGGCAGGCACGGAGTCGAATGTTGCAAAACCCAAAACGATAAGTAGTGGTGAAAGGATTGTCCCATACCCCATACCAATCGAAGAGTCAATGAGCTCGCAGAGGAACGCAAGCGTGCACAGGAAAAGAAAGACAAAGAATATGTTGCTAGATAAAATATCCATGATGTTAACTACCTCCTTGTTGTCAAAATAACTTTTGAAGAACGATATTCTCTTTGAATATATACTTAA
>DALYES010000048.1:6869-7178 GCA_031972435.1 Minisyncoccota bacterium | reverse complement strand
TCTATTCCTAAAAATGTCACTGCATATTTGACAATAAATAGCCGTTGTCCGTATAGCATTGAGGATAATTTCTTCTATGTATTCATACAATCAAAGAATGTACGGACGATTGTCATGCATGAGCTGTGGCATTTTTATACGTGGTACACACTAGGCAAAGATCAGGAAGAGATATTGGGCAAACAAAAATACAATGACATTAAAGAGGCCCTGACCGTTCTCTTAAATGTTGAATGTAGTAACCTATTTCCTGAAGGCGTCTTTGATATCGGATATCCTCAACATCAAGAAATTCGAGAAGAGATTCTT
>DALYES010000048.1:4357-6859 GCA_031972435.1 Minisyncoccota bacterium | reverse complement strand
ATAATCAATCTTTGGAATCATTTATTAAAAAATATGAAAGGATGTTAGATTTATCTTATGAATACTCATGAAAAATTGCGTATTGAAGATGGTTGGGTAATCGTACCCATGGTCACAATGAAACGCGGGGAAAGAAAAATTGTTTTAATTGGAATGCTCCACGTAGCGACAATGCTTTTTTTTGAAACAATCATGAATCGACTCATCGCATATGAAAAAGCTGGTTTCCAAATCTTATATGAAGAAATTGAAAACATTCCCTCGGCAGAAAAAAGTACCTTGGATTTGCTATTCGAAGGTTTAAAAAAATATGATCTTTATAGTCAACTAGATTATATTCACATTCGTCCCTCATGGAAATCTGCCGATGTAGATCAGAATTTCAATGAAAATAAAGACAACAATAGCAATGATATTCAAGAAACATTTGATGATGCCATGCTTGATCCAGAAAAGTATATTGACACCCTCTTGCTACCTCAGCTTGAAAATCCATTTCTGAAAATTCCAAATGCAGAGATGGTTATTGACAGACGAAATAAATTGGCAACGAGCATCATTATTGACTATGCAAAGAATGCAAATGTCGCAACATATTGGGGATGTTCTCATATACCAGGAATGATTGATTTGCTTATTCAACATGAATTTGAGATAGACACGACTGAATGGATTCGAACGATCAACATTAATAAACTCAAAACAAGGAATTCGTAATTTTCGTTAAATAGTCTCAATAAAATATTCCGAGTGGGGGTTTTGAGAACAAATTTATTTTGGATTACTACCTCACCGCAGTCCTACTTCCCAACCCCCATACGCACCCTCCCCTCTACATCATCCACACACCTGCTATACTTGGGTTATGGAAGAACGTCTTGACACAGAAAAAGAATTTTCATTTGTGAAGCGTGCACGAAGTTTTTCACACGCAAGTCGTGGCATCTGGGTGTTCCTGAAGGCGACACCGAACGCGTGGATTCATGTGAGTATCTTCACGCTCGCACTCATGCTCGGTGCATACTTTTCGATAACCATGACCGAGTGGATGTTTCTTATCCTCGCGGGAGGTTTTGTCCTCGTCGCAGAGGCGTTCAATACTGCGATTGAAATCGACATCGACCTCACCTCGCCCACCTACCACCCATATGCAAAAGACACCAAGGACGTCGCTGCGGGTGCGGTACTCATGTCTGCAATTACCGCGTTCATCATTGGCATCTGTATTTTTGTACCGTACTTCCTATAAATTCCCATTCCCCGAGCTCGAACCTTGAGAGTAATTGGTCTCCTGATTCTTTGCTATACTGAAATTATGAAACAGAAAACACAGGTATTTTTTATTCATGGAGGGATGACCTTCAAAAGTAAGGGTGACTACATCACCTTCCTCAAAACACGTGAGATATCACTTGAAAAGAGGGTGAGTTGGAGTGGTGGGTACCTCGAAACAGCGCTCGGGAAAAATTTTGAGGTCATTCAACCTCGGATGCCCCTTGCCGACAATGCTCAGTATGAGGCTTGGAAAATCCACTTTGAGCGACATATTCCCTACATGCGTGATGGGCTCATACTCATCGGAAGTTCTCTCGGGGGTATTTTCCTCGCGCGGTACCTTTCTGAAAATACATTTCCGAAGAACATTCTCTCAACATACCTCGTGTGCCCACCGTTCGATGATTCGCTCAGTGACGAAGACCTTGCTGGTGGATTTAAACTAAAATCAAATCTCTCACTTCTTGAGGAGAATGCACACAATCTCTATTTACTCTTTTCTCAGGATGATGACGTAGTACCCATTGCCCATGCGGAGAAGTATAGGAGTAAATTACCGCACGCAAAAATAATTATCTACAAGAGTAAGAATGGTCACTTCAAAATCTCCAAGTTCCCCGAGATTGTAAAAATGATTTTGAAAGACACTCAAAAGAAATGACAATTTAAAATATACTATGCAAAAAATTACTGTTGAAACAACCATACCTGCGGATGTGCGCACCGTATGGAAACACTACACTGAGCCACAGAGCATCACGGGGTGGGCTTTCGCCTCAGATGAATGGGAATGTACCCACGCAGAAAATGACCTGCGTGTTGGAGGAAAATTTCTCACTCACATGCAAGCAAAAGACGACAGTGCTGAGAGTGGTACAGGGTTTGATTTCACCGGCACCTACACCGACGTCGTGGAGTTTGAAAGAATCGCATACGCCATGGACGATATTCTAGCGACGGGAGAAGGCAGAACCTGCGAAGTACTTTTCAAAGACCTCGGTAACGGCACGACACTCGTGACCACCGAATTTGACCCCGAAGAGTTGAACAGCGAAGAATTACAACGCACCGGCTGGCAATCCATCCTCGACAACTTTAAAAAGTTTGTTGTGAGTAATTAAAACACAACGGACCTGAGGGAGATTATCAGACTCTAGACTTTGATATACTAAAATTATATGGGTACATACAAACCAACAACCGAAGATAATATGTGCGTCTTTTGTG
>DALYES010000048.1:0-4347 GCA_031972435.1 Minisyncoccota bacterium | reverse complement strand
CCTGCCTTCTACTTCCGAACATGCGACACTTCGTGTCCGAAAAAGAGGTGATGTGTATGAGATTACAAAAAAGACACCTGTATCTGGAACTGACTCTTCTCACCAGAATGAGAACACTATTCCACTCACCAGAGATGAATTCGATGAACTTGCTACTCTCACGGGAAAACGTGTACGAAAAATTCGTTACTACCATGAAGAAAATGGAGTTTTTTATGAGATTGATGTGTTTCAGGATACACTCAGAGGACTCGTCCTCGTTGATATTGAATTTACCTCAAACGAAGCGAAAGCGAGATTTGTCCCACCCGAGTGGGTACTTGCAGACGTAACACAAGAAAAAACTTTTGCAGGGGGTGTACTCTGTGGGAAATCATATACTGACATTGAACATACGTTAGACGAGTATTCTTACAAACCACTTATTTTCTAATATGGGAACATACAAACCAACAACCGAAGATAATACGTGCGTCTTTTGTGACATTATTGAGAAAAATGACCCGAGTGCAATCTTTTGGGAAGACGAAAAGCATGTATCCTTTCTCTCTATTGACCCAAACACTCCAGGCTTTAGTCTCGTGGTACCAAAAACACACCATGCGAGTGACATCCTCAAAATGCCTGATGCCGACTTGCAAGATTTTATTATTGCAGCAAAAACGGTGGCAAAAATATTGGAACATTTTTATACCGATGTTGGACGAGTTGGACTCATTATGGAAGGAACCGGTATCGACCATGCACATATTAAATTGGTTCCGATGCACGACACCGAGCACATGAAGCATGGCGAATGGAAACAGTATCTTTCTACCGTGGAACACTGGCTCCCTACCTATGAAGGGTGGATATCATCTGCGGGTGGCCCTATGGCAAATAGAGAAGAATTAGTTGCTCTCACAAAACAAATTCGCGAATCGTACGAGGTTGCTATATAAATAATTACTTCACCTCATGACACCGCAAGAAAACAACCCGCTCCATGGCATCAAACTCCAAACCATTGTTGAAGAATTGGTGGAGCAATTTGGCTGGGAAGAATTGGGAAAGAAAATTCGGATTCAGTGTTTTATCCAAAACCCGAGCGTGAAATCGAGTCTCACCTTTTTGCGCAGGACACCTTGGGCACGGGAGAAAGTTGAGAAGTTCTACATATGGACCTTTTTCAAACGTGATGGTACGAGAAAGTAGAGATGCGGACTTTGACTACACTACACACTCACTGACACCTGATATACTGAAATAAATGAGATTCCTACAACTAAGCCACATTAATCCCTTCTACATAATCGGGATTATTTTTGCGGTAGCTCAGATTTTTATCTTTAGTGCGGTAGTGCATGACCCTTCGATACTTATTTTCCTGTTTTGGTCATGTAACAATTTCTGTATTTTTTTGATATATGCATGTTTCAGAAAGGACATGCAAATGATTATGGGAATTAGTTATCTTGGACTAGTATCACAAATATTATGGGTATTGGATTTTGGCTCTCATATATTGGGATATGATATCTCTGGAATCACCGATTATATATACATTGAAGGATTTACGTACGCCAATCAAGTTTCAATTGGAGTTCATGTCATTATCCCTATTGTCATACTTATTTTTAGCTTCAGAATAAAGCCAACATATGTATCGCTTCACTATGCTCTTCCCTACATAGTATTTCTCTATGTCACAACCATTCTGTGGACTCCGTCTGCGGAAGATATAAATTGTGTCTTTCTTGGATGTGGTATCGATCGATACCTTCCCTACAATATATTTTTATGGCCTCTGTATGCAGTTATCTCAATAGTAATTAGTTATGGTATTCATACTCTCCTCTATTATTCGTGGAGAAAGATTGCTACGGGTTTTAGTCACTTCCTCACCAACACTCGTAAACGAAAGAGACAATTTTAACTCAGGCAAAAATTGCCTTTGCTCCTAATGGGCATAATAAGAGTATACTCAGAGCATGAAGCGATTTTTAAATGTATGTGTGTTCGGAATTGTATCCATAATAATTTCTGTTTTTCTGGTGTATGTAACTATTTTTACTGAATCAAGGACGTACATATACAATACTGCTGATGAAGTACCGATTGCCGAAGTGGCACTCGTACCGGGAGCAGCCCTTACAGAAACAGGCACACTTTCTTCAGTGTTTGCGGCGCGCGCAGACGGTGCAATCGCATTATACAAAGCAAAAAAAGTATTAAAGATTCTTGTCTCTGGAGACAACAGTACGCTGAGTCATGACGAGGTAAACCCTGCACGTCTCTACCTGATACAAAGAGGCGTTTTGGACGAGGATATTTTTTTAGATCATGCGGGTTTTGACACCTACAGTTCAATGTATCGTGCGCGTGACATTTTTGGAATTTCCTCTATGGTTATTTCTACACAATCATTTCATCTCCCACGCGCACTCTTTATTGCACGCCAACTTGGCATAGAAGCATACGGAGTACGAACCGATATTGCCAACCTTCGTACTCGTAATTATATACGTGAAATGTTCGCCAACGAAAAAGCCGTGCTCGATCTTATACTTCACCGAACACCAAAATTCTTAGGCGATACAATACCGATAATGGGTGACGGGAGAGAGTATCCGTAAGTTTTTGTAATATTCATTCAATTTCAACGGCTCAATTAAAGCCCAATACGCATTGCTCTAAAATCTCTGAAAGATAGGCTCGTTATTACTCACTCATCTATTTTCATGAATAAATTTCTTATCGTATTTGTATTTGTATTACTTGCAATTCTCACTTTCGGGGGGTTCTATTTTTTGCAACAAAAAACAAGCCCTGAGGTCATCGTGGTGAGCAAACCTGTCGTAACACCAGTGTCTGACGTGACTACCGTCAAAGAAGATCCGACCGTACTCTTCACAAGCCGTGATGCGCTGTTTTCAGTGAGACTGCCTACTGTTGCCGAAAAAAATAATAATGGATACGGTATCGATGAATCGTTCAAAAATACCCTTTCTCCAAAACTCATTATTGAAGGGGTGAAGTTCACTATTCCTGAAACATACGCCACAGGCACCAATCTTTCTCCTGACACGTATCTGAGTGTCGAACATATGCAAACAGCACACGCCTGTACCGCAGACCTTTTCTTTGATACCGCAGTACATGCCACACAAAAAACGGAGGGCGGAGTTATGTATTCTGTCGCAACCAGTTCTGATGCAGGAGCCGGTAATCGATACCAAGAAATCGTCTACGCTCTTTCAAGTACAAGCCCCTGCATTGCTCTGCGATACATGATTCACTCACATGCTCTCGAAAATTATGCAGAGAATACCGTCACCGCTTTTAACGCAGGGGCACTTATAGCAGAGTTCGATACGATTCGTCAGTCACTCATCGTCAAGCGTTTATGAAAATCCCTAGGGTTACTCTAGAGATTTATTGAAGGAACACCATACAACACCGCGCGCCTACGGCGCGCGGTGTTGTGTGTGCATTTTTCCTTCTTCTAGAACCGATGCCACAAGACTTGGTTGGTCACCTCATGGTGATAGATGGCTTCACTCGTTTTCACCACCGTCCCCAATTCTCTTGGACTTCTATCAGCGACGACTTGCTTGAAATGCAGGTACTTTTCTTTTGCGTCTTCACCGAGAATCTTTGCCACAAAATCACTCTGCTTGTACAGACGGATTGCATCGTTTATCGTCCCCGGAAGAAATCGCACACGGTCGCGCTTCCCCTCTTCCTTCTCGAGTGGATCTCCCTCAAGCCCCGTCTTCAATAAGACGAGTGACGCGAGGTATGGATTGGCATCAGGGGCCACAGAGCGAATCTCGATACGCGAAGTCTTTTCATTCCCTGTCGGAATACGAATCATTGACCCTCTATCTCTCGAAGAGACCTTAATTTGATTTGGTGCTTCAAAGTTTGGGTCGAGTCTTCGATACGCATTGACGCTTGAGTTGAGGACAAGACTGATTTCAGGTGCGTGATTGAGAATTCGAGAAATCATCCCCCATGCAATTTTTGAAAGCCCGTCTTCACCCTTTGGATCATAGAATACATTCTTCCCCTCTTTCGCGAGCGACAGATTCATGTGCATCCCACTGCCGTTAATCCCGACAACCGGCTTCGGAAGAAATGTTGCGGTCATGTCCATGTTTTCTGCGACCTGCCTGCACACGAGCTTGTAGAGTTGAATGTTGTCACACGCACGCACAATCGGCATGTATGAGAAGTTGAGTTCAAATTGTGATGGAGCAACCTCGGGGTGGTCTTTCTCATTTTTGAATGCCATTGCACGTTGCACCTCTGCTGCTCTATCGATAAAGAGTTTGAGTCCATCGAGCGGTAACGAGTGGTAGTACC
>DALYES010000047.1:4753-7277 GCA_031972435.1 Minisyncoccota bacterium | reverse complement strand
TCATAGACGACAATTCTAATTAATTGTCTGTCCTACTTCAAAGGTATCTGGACGTAAGTGTTCGCGATCCCGGCTCACTCGTTCGTAAACTCACATCGTTCCGCCTTGGGAAGCGGTCGGGAAAGCCGCAGGGCTTTCCCTGTGTACCTCTTCCGTCACGAGTTTCTAACTACTTTCTTCACGTTGTTCCACATTCACGGAATATTAGGTTGCAATGGTCTAAAAATTCATTGTGTATAGAATTTTCTGGTCTTATTTTTCATTGTGAAAGAAAAATAAGACAGACTCGAAAAATATGCATGCTTTGCATGCTATTTTTCGGCCGCTCAGAAATAATAGTCGTTACACTTCTTTATTTCTGGCCACCCCGCCTCATTCACTTTGTCTCCTTGTGGTCGACAAAGTATCATTCCGGCTCGGAAAGAGATACGTACTGTGCGAAGGCACAGTACTAAACCAAAAAACCTACGCTCTTCGCGTAGGTTTTTTGGTTTATCTCTTCCATCACGAATCACTAAGTGGATGTGTTCACTTCGTTCCACATCCACTAAGTGTTCGCGATCCCGGCTCACTCGTTCGTAAACTCACATCGTTCCGCCTCGGGAAGCGGTCGGAAAAGCCGCAGGGCTTTTCCTAACACAAGAAAAAACACTGGCTGATGCCAGTGTTTTTTCTTGTGTTACCGCTTCCCGCCCATAAGCTTGCCGGGCTTGCGACGATTGACGATAAGTTTGTTCGAATATTTCTTTGGGCCTCGTGTCTTTTGACCTTTTCCTGTTGGACGACCTTGCTTTGTTCGAGCGTGACGGTGTCCTCGTGGAGCACGTCCTTCACCTCCTCCGTATGGATGGTCAACAGTATTTCGTGCAGCTCCTCGTGTCTTCGGACGAAGACCACGCTGTCGTGCACGCCCTGCTTTTCCGAGTGTAATCAAACGATACTCCTCGTTTGATACTGCACCGATAGTTGCCCATGCGGTTGAGATAATACGACGAATTTCTGTTGAAGGGAGTTTGACGAGCGTGTATCCCGCGTCGTGCGCGAACACTTCTGCGTAATTCCCTGCAGAACGCACCAAACGTGCGCTGGTACCTGGCTTCAACTCAAGGTTGAATATAAAGGTTCCAACGGGAATACTTCCAATAGGAAGACGGTTCCCTATCTTTGGCTTTGCTGTTTCAGAGACGATGAACTCATCTCCCTTTTTCCATCCCTTTGGTGCGAGGACATACCGTCGCTCACCATCTTTGAAGAGGACGAGTGCGATAAATCCTGAACGAAACGGATCGTACTCAATCGATTCAACGACTGCAGGAATATCCTTTTTGTCGTAAGCGAAATCGACATCACGGTACGTTCGCTTGTGTCCGCCACCGCGGTAGTGCGCAGTAATGTTTCCATTACTATTGCGCCCACCTGTGCTCCGTGCTCCCACGGTGAGACTTTTGAGTGGAGTATTTTTTGTGCTTGTGAGCACTTCTCCATATGAGACAACGGTCATTCCACGGCGACCGGCTGATGTTGGTTTATATTTTTTCATGTTTGATATTTCTTGTGAATGGATATGAACGAGAAATTTTTACACCCAGTGAAATGCGAGCTCCGCTCGCCTCTGTGGCTTTGCCACATATTTCACCGTGTCAACCTTGGTGAAATGCTACTTCGTAGCTGACGAAAACTTTGCTTTCGTATTTCACTGGGTCAGGTAACTCTAATTCGTTTCACTCATAAGTATTACTAGACCAATTCAATACGGTCACCTTTTTTGAGGTAGACGTAGGCTTTTTGTAAGCCGTGTTGCATCATGTCTCGACCGCGCGAACGCGACATGGAGTGACGAGGTCTTTGGTGCACAATATGAATCCGAAGGGGAGTCACATTGTAGAGTGCTTTTATCGCAGTGCGTATTTCGTACTTATTGACACCTCGCGTGACTTCAAATGTGTACACATTTGCTTCTGCGAGAATTGCTGCCTTTTCAGTAATACGCGGTTTAACGATGACTGAAGCCATATGACGTTCCGCCACGATGCCAGTTGACACTTTTGGTGTCACGTTCGTTTCTGGCTGTGTGGATTCGTCAGCTTCTTTCTTTCCAAACAATCCCATATTACGAGTTTGTGGTTGTAACCTTACGTGCCGTCTTGGTTGCAACTCGGGCTTCAAGTGCCTTGAGTGCTTCCTCAGGTTTTGCGACTACAACATATTTATAGGTGAGTAATTCGACTGGGTTCACGTCTTTGAGGTTCATGACTCGAATATTTCCGAAGTTGCGGAAGCTGAGCTCAACCTGCTCATCGCGTCCGGGGAGCACAATGAGTGCAGTGTTCACTCTCTTTGTCTTGATATCCTTCATGGTCTCAACAGCACCGAGCGCATTGATGAACGTGCGAGCATCTGCGGTCTTTGGCGTTGCAAACGTGAGTCCGTCAACGAGGACGAGAGCTCCCTCTGCAAACTTTTGTGAAAGTACACATGCGAGTGCTTTCGCTCGTGCATTCTTGTTGATTTTGTTAGTGTAATT
>DALYES010000047.1:3201-4743 GCA_031972435.1 Minisyncoccota bacterium | reverse complement strand
ACGCTCATTACGAGGGCCGTGTGCGATTCCACCACCTACCCATATTGGAGAACGTGATGAACCGTGACGAGCACGTCTCGTACCCTTCTGCTTCCATGGTTTCTTTCCTCCACCACTGACTTCTCCTCGCTCCTTGGTGTGTGCAGTATTTGCGCGTGCATTTCCCTGCATTGAGACGACAACTTGATGTACGAGGTCGGCATTCCATTTCACACCGAATACCTTTTCGGGGAGTGCAATGTGAGAGACCTCTTTTCCTTCTTGCGAATAGACATTCGCTTCTAGTTTTGTAGTCATAATGCTTAAACGCTACGTACTTCTACTAATGTGCCTCGTCGACCAGGGATTGCGCCCTTAATGAGTATGATGTGCTCATCTGTATTGACTGCAATGACCTTCAAATTCTTGACCGTGATGCGGTCACCTCCCATACGTCCTGCCATACGGACCCCCTTAAAGACGCGCTGTGCTCCTGTTGCTCCAATAGAGCCCGGTGCACGGAGCATGTCTTTGTTTCCATGACTTGCTCTACCGCCACTAAAGCCGTGACGCTTCACCACTCCTTGGAAACCTTTTCCTTTTGAAATTGCAGAGACGGTGACCACGTCACCTTCTGCAAAAACAGATACATCGAGTGTTGCATCTTTTGAGAACCCTGAGACTGATTCGTCTTTTCCTGAACGTGGTTTGAATTCCACGACATGTTGGAACGCACCTCCGAGGTGTCCTGTCTGTGCTTTGTTGACACGGTGTGCCTTCTGAGCACCTGAGGCAATCTGCACTGCCTCATATCCATCCTTTTCCTTGCCCTTCACCTGCGTCACCTTTGCGGGTGTCACACGGAGGACAGTAACCGGATGTGCGAGCCCGTTTGTGTCAAACACCTGGGTCATGCACTCCTTTGTTCCCAAAATAAATTTCATTTACTTTAAAAACTACTAATAATGAGCTTTCTGACCGGGTGTTTGTCTTGATACACATCGCTGTTTCCAAGACGAACAAAAACCGCGATTTCAAGTCGCGAGCACAAGCTCGCAGACTAAAAAATCGCGGTTTTGTGCCCATTGGTCCCGCTTGTTTTGCTGTGGCAAAACAAGAGTATGAATATTGGGTATGTGTATTGAGTATGTGAACGTTTCCGTCGGTATACTTAATACTGATACTTTCTACTGATACTTCCACTCGTCAGAGTGGACTGGTACATAGGTCTTTAAAAGCTAGGCGTGAGTATACCTTACTTTCTGTTTTTTGCAATGTACACTAGTCTAGATTCCAATTGGAATCAACCTCCCTCAAGGCAAGAACTCGAAAGGGGTGAATGCAACGAACTAACAAAATAGAAAATCACTCAAAATAGTAATGTTTCTATATTTTCCCTTATTTCCTCATAGACTTCTCGTGATGCTTTTTCAATAAAACGGACTTTTCTGCTTTTCCAATCCAAATTTCGCATTTGATCTGATAGTACAACACCCTCAATTTTCTTTTCATTGAGTTCAACTTCGTATGAATACCCTTTTACATGCGATGTAATAGCACATG
>DALYES010000047.1:1660-3191 GCA_031972435.1 Minisyncoccota bacterium | reverse complement strand
AAGTTTGGTCATCCAGAATTCGGCATCTGAATTTTTTGGAGAAAGTACAAGCGCTGGCCTCCAACCACTTTGTTCATGCCCCTTCGTCGGGTCAAAATCAATCCAAACGATATCCATTCTATCTGGTATATATCCTTCCTTTACCATATTTCATTGCCAACCGGTTTACCCCAATCAATCTCGTCATGCAGTTTGTCTTTGGTCATACCCTTGAGCATATCGTCAAGAGTTCGTCGTTTTTTCTGTACTAAAGTGATAGCAATACCAGTTTCAGTTTCTGTCACCACCACACGACTTCCCGCTTTTAGAGATTGACTATCAGCAATACTCTTTGGTAAACGCACTCCAAGACTATTCCCCCACTTTTGAATATTTGTTTCCATATGTAAAGTATATACTATGTGTATACATAAGTAAACACGAAAGCACTTGAAAAAATAAATTTTACTAACGCACAATCTGTGGTATATATAGGAAAGTTGCACCTTCTATAATTAGGTACACAGAGGAGAGACGGCGATGCGTGATTTACTATTGTGGTATATTCTTTTTTTCCTTCGACATTCTGATCAAAAGTCAAAATCGAAGAGACCTCATCCATGGACATCCATGCGCCATAAGAAATAACGTGTGTGGCACGCGCTATCGTCCACACAATCTCAACCATTACTTCATTGGAGATGAACATGACCTTTTTCGTCGTTGCTGTACCCCGTTGGTTGCATTCCGCTAGTATGGAACTTCTCAGAGAACATTCCCTACGTCCATGGGCGAACAAACATTATCCTCGGAATGCGCCAAGGCTGCCAAAAATGCGTCCCGAACCATTTCGTGATGTACTCAAGTGCATGCGCACACCGACCATGCGGAGAACCGCAACGTTGCAGAGGAACCAGAAACCAGTATCCTTGGGAAAAAGGTAATCGTCGCGGGCCCCCTTGGGCCCGCGATTTTTCATACATATACAAAACCCCGCGCCTTTGGCGCGGGGTTTTGTAACAAACTGGTGACAACAACACTAACTACATCATCTTCACATCAATGCTGACGCCCGATGGAAGTGAGAGGTTGGTGAGCGCTTCAATTACTTTGGCGCCCGGATTCATAATATCGATGACACGCTTGTGCATTCGCATCTCAAACTGTTCTCGCGCATCCTTATGAACGAATGTAGAACGGTTCACGGTATACTTCTTGATTTCAGTTGGAAGCGGAATCGGACCAATGACCTTTGCGTCGAAACGCAGTGCCGTGTCGATGATTTGCTTCACTGATGCATCAAGAATTTTATGCTCGTACGCACGAACACGAATCCGAAGCTTTTGGATTTCTCCGCCAGCAGTTGTTTTTTTCACCTTCTTTGATTCTGCAGTTGTTTTTGTTGTCATAATTCAGTTGTAAGTGCAATTAATGTGCGAATTACGCAACAATCTTTGTTACGATACCAGCTCCAACAGTTCGTCCACCCTCACGGATAGCGAAGTTCTGCTGTTCCTCGAGTGCTACTGGTGCTACGAGCTTGACCTTGAAT
>DALYES010000047.1:0-1650 GCA_031972435.1 Minisyncoccota bacterium | reverse complement strand
GGCATCACCATTTCAACACCCTCAGCGAGTGTTACCTCTCCGGTAACGTCAGTGGTGCGAACGTAAAACTGTGGCTTGTATCCAGAGAAAAATGGTGTGTGACGACCTCCCTCATCCTTTGAAAGAACGAATACCTCTGCTTCAAAGTCTGTGTGTGGGGTCACCGAACCCTTTGCTGCGAGTACCTGTCCTCGGTGTACATCGTCTTTCTTTGTTCCTCGAAGAAGAATACCTGCGTTGTCTCCTGCTTGAGCTTGGTTGAGTTGCTTGTTGAACATTTCAACACCGGTAACGGTGGTCAATGCAGTATCCTTGATACCAACAATCTGTACTTCCTCACCAACCTTAACCTTTCCACGCTCTACACGTCCAGTCACCACCGTTCCGCGACCTTCAATTGAGAAGATGTCCTCAATAGGCATAAGGAATGGCTTGTCGAGGTCACGAACGGGAAGTGGGAAGTATGAATCCATCGCATCAACAAGTTCGAGAACTTTTGTTCCCCACTCTGACTTTGGATCTTCAAGCGCTTTGAGCCCAGAACCTTTAATGACTGGTGCTGCTGCGCCGTCATAGCCGTTCTTGGTAAGAAGTTCTCGAAGTTCCTCCTCTACGAGTTCAATCATTTCTGGATCATCCACCATGTCACACTTGTTCAAGAAAACGATGATGTTTGGTACACCCACCTGCTTTGCAAGGAGCACGTGCTCACGAGTCTGAGGCATCGCTCCATCCGTTGCAGCAACCACGAGAACAGCACCGTCCATCTGAGCGGCACCCGTAATCATGTTCTTGATGTAGTCGGCGTGACCAGGCGCATCAATGTGCGCGTAGTGACGATTGGGAGTTTGGTACTCTGAGTGAGAGAGAGAAATAGTGATTCCACGCGCCTTTTCTTCAGGCGCCTTGTCAATCTCATCAACACCTTTTGTTGTTGCGCTGTACCCATCACCTTTTTGACTGAGTACGCTAAGAATCGCTGCGGTAAGCGTAGTCTTTCCATGGTCAACGTGACCAATAGTACCTACGTTAACGTGCGGCTTTGAACGATCAAATTCTGCTGCCATAGTATTAGTAACTAACTATTAGATAATAATTCCGCACGTGCGACTCCTTTCGTATAACACGAATGAAGACTTGCAGATACGCAGGGGAAAGGGCGCGAGAACGCTGCCTTACCTCTAGGTGTCATGCAAGTTGCATGTCAAAAAGAGCAAAAACTCCCTCAATCCATATCCAAAGTGGACACAGATGCGGTGACCGCAATAGTACAAGAACGAACTCATTTTTGCAAGCAGGTGTACACGTCCACCACATATGCCTCCCTGCGTGGCCAAAGGCCATGCGGGGAGGTTCTTCCAATTGACGAATTCCTCGATACACTATACTCTGCAGATATTCCACAATGGTGTGGAATAAAATTGTTGTTCTTTGATGGGAGAAAAGAAAGTGGAAGCCCAAGCCCTAAAAACGGTGCGTATTGGCCCTATGAATGGATCGCGTGGCAAAGTTTTTGTCGATGTGTCACTTATCGGAAATCCTCTGAGAGGAATACCAGGTAATGCAGGAATCATCACCCTCTCTGCTAGGCCCTTTTACCAAGGCCCTGCACCCAGGAAAACTCGTATCACTCCGGATAAGGTGATTCGG
>DALYES010000046.1:0-7403 GCA_031972435.1 Minisyncoccota bacterium | reverse complement strand
CGCGCGCTGGCCCTGGTACCAAGGTCATCTGCCTTGGGAATATCGCGCAGATCGACACGCCATACCTCACTGAGGGCAGTTCCGGCCTGACGTACGTGGTCGATCGCTTCAAGGGGTGGCAGCACTCCGGCCATATCACGCTTCAGCGGGGAGAACGTTCTCGCTTGGCTGACCATGCCTCTGAAGTACTCTAACCTCGTTTGTTGAGGTCTAAGGCCCGCGCGTAGCGCGGGTTTTTTCTATGCACACAAAATTAAAAGCCGTCTCCCCGCCGTGTGTGAATGTTGTAATTCACAGCGGGGAAACGGCTTTAGTCAGGCGAACGTGGCCTAAGACAACCTGGTCGGCTGGTTTCCGACAAAACGACGAGTCGGCTTTCCGACGATGCGGTTCACGTGTGCTGAATACGACTCTCTCGCAGCAAATTGCTCCGCTTCCACATCTCGCAGGTCCACTCGACCCGTTGCCTGTGAGGGGTTCGGTTCACGAGCTCCTGGAACGACGGTTTCGCTCAGAGGATGATGCTTGTGTTTTTTGTCTTTGTCCATGTTGTATGGTCACTCCTATTGTAAGAACTGGTTGAAAAAATTTTGCCAGCCATGACCATACCTATATTGAAAGCATTTGTCAAGGTTTCTTGTCCAGTTCTCTTAGGAGAGTGGGCGGATTTCGATATACCGCTTCTTCCATGAGTTTTGAAATGTTGAAATCGAGATAGAACCATTACCTGATTTTTCGGCAGGGTCGTTGTAGTACACACGGTCACCCTCTATGCCATTTAGAATTACCAGATGGGGAATAGGATTTTTTGGATCAAACGTGTAGTGCACCGAGACCATGACGGGGCCTTCGCTCACGGCTGTTTTCAGTTCTGCAAATGCATCTTTCATTGTGAGCTTGGCGATATCGTGGCTCGTGCCACCGAGGCCGTACTTATTTGATATACCGATGAGGCCTGCGTATGTCCAACCGGCGCTGTCGAGGTATGCGTGTGCGGATATCCCCTCATCGAGAAGTGTGTCTACTTTTACTGAACCCGGTTTGTAGAATTCAATGAGCATAGCGAGGCTCGCAATACCGCACCCGACTTTTTGCCAGCGGGGTGACGTAATATCGGCGAATTGAGAATAGAAGGGAACGTCAAATGGTTCCTCTTCCTGTACAGTATGTGTTTTTACACTTTTGCTCTCAGCATTTTTTGATACATCAGACATCGCCGTGGCAGAATCTGTTTTGGTCGACTGCGGATCTTTAAACTCAGTATTTGTATCTATATGGGGTGATGTATCGACAACCGAGGACTGTGTGAGTTCTGAAGCCATTACATTGGTGCTCACGAGTGATACGTCGGTGGTGGGTGAATCAATTTCTTGTGGTGCAACAAATGCAATTGTTGATTTGTTGAAGTATGACAAAATTGCCACGACAGCAATGAGAACTGGTATCAACATGTACTCTTTGTGTTGCACAGGTATATAAGTATACCCTTGAAATCATTTTGAGACAATTTAATCAGTCACGATGACCGGCGTCCCCACGTCTGCCCAATAGTAGAGTGCGCGCGCCTCTGAAGGTAGCACGTTGACACACCCGTGTGAGTACGAGTGCCCAAAACTATTGTGCCAGTACGCTCCATGAATGACCGCGCCATCTTCGGTGAAGTACAAATTCCAAGGCACTCCGGGGAGGTCGTAGTACTGACTCGAGACGTTTTTTAGTGGTCCTTGCATGTACCGAGTTGGCGTTTTTCGAAAAATAGTAAACGTGCCTCGAGGCGTAGGGGTGAGGAGGAGTCCTGTTGAGATTGCGTACGACATGACGGCGACGTCACCATCGTATGCGGTAAGTTTTTGTTCTCCGCGATGAATTACAATACGCTTTGTTGTACTCGGTGAACTTTTTTCTGTAATGATACCAGTGTCTAAAAATGTTTTGACGTACTCGTCTGCCACATACCAATCAGAGGTAACTCGTTCAGGGTATTGAAGGTACTCATCAAACAGAACCTTGTGCCACAGGTGACCGTCGGCAGTCACGTGTTTTTTTGGGTCAACCATGAGCACCATGTCGTTGCGCAGTTTTGTTACCACAGGGAAGTTGAGGCCTGGCCCAGAACGAACCCGCACACATTCACCGGTGTAGTCATAGGTACAGCTATCAGTGATTGTAATAAACGTTGATTCTGATGATGTAGCGTGTGATAGCTCAGCCCCATTATATGTACTCGTCGGAACTTGTGGTGAATTAGTGACAGACACGTTTCCCTGTGAAAGGTCAGTGAGGGAAGTGTCATTTTGTTGTTTACTATGTTTGTATATGGTGTTCCAAAGGAAAAAAATGAGAGCACACAAAACAATGGTCGAAATAGCGACGATACTCCCCACCGATATTTTTTGTGTTTTGGTCACTATAGTAGTATATACCTGCTTTATTGTTGGGGATATGTATGTTCGGAGAGAAATGACACGTCGTTTTTAACGACGTGTCATTTCTCTCCGTACCATGCGCCACTATTTTTGCTGTTGCTCAGGTAATTGCTCATTTTTGAATACGATGGGTGCATCAAGAAAACGCTCGCATTCTTTGATGGAGTGTCTCAACTCACGATTTTTGAAACCCACTGTTGCAAGTGCTTCCCAAATAAAGACCCATCCTCCGATAAAGAGTCCTTCGTGCAAGAGTCGCAGAAATAAATTTTCCACTAAAAATGAATCGAATGTAATCGCTAAAAAAAGAAATAGTATACCGATAAGGGTATTCTTAAGTACTCCTAGCATGATCGTTCGATGCTCTTTGTCGAGTATGTGCTTTTTGAATGCAAAGTGATTGCGGATGCCGGTGAGACAGATTTCTTCTTTATCAGGATTGAGTTCTGTGCTCGGCATGTAAAACACGACTGCGAGTGGGTGACGAATACTGATGTCATGAGAACATTCTTCAAGAAAGTACTGTAATTCTGGATTGAGTCCGCGTCGTTTAAATGGAGCAGGGTCCCATTCGTTAAAAATCTCATTGTAGTCAACAAGGGCGACCTCAATTGCAAAGCGATCTGTTCCTTCAAAGGTACGATACACATGTGCAGTGCGGATGCTTTTTTGGTTTTCCATTGTATGATTTTAGCATAGAGGAGCGCATGGTTATAGAAGATTCCGTATGCATGAGGTGCTGTCATGCGGTTAAAAGCTGTTATGGTATCTGAGCAAAATGAAATAAAGCATAAGACATGTGTGTATTACTTGTTACAGGAGAATTTACTTCTGAATTTATTGGTAGCTATAGCAACTATGCAAACACTTACTCATGATCAGAGACTCGCACTGTTAGTTGTACCGGTGCTTGTCTTTGGAGTTTTTGGGGTGAATAACTATGCAATCGCGGGCGATACTGATTTTACTGATGAGCAGAAAGAGGCGATTATTGAAGCGCACGAGCTCAGAGAGTCAGGAAATTTTGAAGGTGCTCGAAACATACTTGAAAAAGTCAGGAGTAAAAATAGTATTACTCACGGTACTCACGGATTGGGAAAAGGTGAGGTCTATGAAAAGTCAAATAAAATTCTGAAAGCAATAGAGAATAATGATTATCTCGCATATATTCAGGCAACCAAAGTATCTGTCTTGAGAGGTACAGTCACAAAACACACCTTTGATATTATGGTACAGGCGTACACGCTCAGAAAAGAAGGTGCTTTTGATAAAGCGCAAGCTCTCCTTGAAAGAGCTGGAATTGAACGACACGGTCAAATGATTAAGAGTCGTTAGGTACGCTAATGGGGTGTCTGTTTTGGAGGGAAGGTACAATCGTCCTCGTGGCTTACCGAGAGAGCATAACAATCAAGATAACCATACACAAAAATTTCCACATTGCGTAATTTGTGGTGTAGCCTCATTATATTTCTTAAAAGGTCGCTATTGTGGGGCCCGCGTGTTAGGCTAGCTGTCCGGTCGTCATTTTAATCGAATACTCCTAACCAATAGAAATCATATGGATGAAGTAACAACTCCCGTCACTCCTGTTACCGAAGAGACAGCCGTACCGACATCAGAAGTCGAGACTGCAGAAGTCGTCAGAGAAGCAGTCGTTGAGACACCAGTAGAAGTTGAAGAGGTGAAGTAATACACTACCGCCGGCCCTTCAGGGCCGGCGGTAGTGTATGTTGCCCCAGAGCGCACCGTTGTGCGCGCATGAAAATGCTCGTGAATGCCCTCTCTGGCAATCACGAGCATTTTTGGTGCACATTCCTGTGCGTGTTCATTTACTCTGGGGTGGTGTTTTGGGACTTTGCCCAAAAAACTCAAGAGGCTTTCTTGAGCGTCATTACCTCTCGGGTACGATCCCTGCTCACAAGGTGCCCTGTACCACAGCAGTCTGGACAGGGACGTTTCCAGAAAAAGAAAAATGGATGTGGTTTATTTCCGGATCCATCGCATCTCGTACACAGAATACGATTGGTCGTTGGCCCAACATAGCCTTTCATAATGACCTTCCTCCAATAATGGTTGAATATCAAGGGAGCTAAAACTACTAGCCCAGTTAATAGTGTCATAATATTCAGCCTTGTCAATTTTTTGGAGTATGGTGCAGTATCACATGTGGAATATAAAATAGCCCATACATTTCACGCATGGGCTATTGGGATTTTCGAGGAAGTCCTCTGTCTGAGATCCATTTTCGAACAGCTGTCTCTGAGACTCCTCGTGTTGAGATCCAATTAAAGTGCTCAATCGCTTTTTTGGTACTCTCCTCTGAACAATGAAAAATGGTAACCAAAAATTTGAAGTCAGCATTCGCCTTGATTTCATCGTATGTACGAGGGGTGCCGAGAAACGTAATGAGTGCCTGGACGTGTTTTTCTTTTTTGTGCTCAAGGTTTTTTCTTAAACGCTTCATTTTTTCAGGCATTGTCATATCGTCTCCTTTGCGAACATGATTCTATTACAGAATGTACCCCATAGATTGTAAATGTGCAAATATGCAACATATGATGTATATAATGTGTAACACAGCACAATACGTACTGTATACTGTGAGTATAGTAGGTAACTTTCAGTGTATGAATATTGAATTTGAATGGAATCCCAGTCTCTCGGTAAACGATGAAACTCTCGACAACCAACATAAGCAACTCTTGAAACAAGTGAACAAATTAATAAAATCCGTTCTGGATGCTTCCCCAAAAACAGAGACAATTAAAGAAGCATTTACATTTCTCGATGCATACATTGAATATCATTTTCAGGAAGAGGAATACTACATGAAAAAGCATGAGTACCCAGATATCGTTGCACACATTGCGCTCCATGATGGATTTTCCAAACGATACAAGGAATTGAAAGCAAAAATAGTAACTCAAAATTTTGAGGAGTTGAATCCGATAGACCTTGAAATACAACTCGCGCGGTGGTGGGTAGATCATATTGGAAATGCAGACAAACAGTACGCAGAGTATATTCGTGTACATACAAAATAGCTCAAGGAAATAGGGACAGTCGGCAATGAAAATGCCCGATTTTGTACGAGGTAAAATCGGGCAACAGTTTCATACTGAAAGAACAACATCTACCCCGGAGCAAAGCACGCTCGAATGTGATCGAGGGGTTGGAACTCCTCACATCCGATGCTTTCTCCGGGGGTAGTGCGCCATCTCCTACGAGAATCAAGCGCGCTCGCGTAAGTTGCTGTTTCTTTGGGGAAGTGTTTTCAATCCACTTCTTTTTATAGATACAGACTCAGTGTATCAGGTTACCGTGGACGCTAGGGGAGGGATGCTGTCCAGAGCGAACAACTGTAATACACCGATCTAACTCAAAAAACTATCATAAAAAGGTATGTTTTGTCAATATGCTGCGCGAATAAAAAAATACTTAAAATATTATATATTTCTTTACAAATTTGTCAAGACCTCTATCAAATCAACTACAAAAGTGGTTTTAAGAATACGAGCGCACATGTTTCGTTGACATAGGGTGGGTTGAGCGTACTATTATCATATAGATAGAGGTCTATAGATTGTTATACAATAATCTCACACCTATGTATTTTTTTATACGATATGTGCGCGCTCGTGAGTGTCTCTTGTTTCTCGCTCTTGTCCTCATGGGTTTTTGTCTTTCGTGCTTCACCGCACACGCAGAGATTCCTTTTGGTGTAACACCGAAAGAAATCACCGTAACGGGTTCGATTGAACCTACCACTGACCAAATAAATTTAGTGGGTTTTGTGCGTAATTCGGGAAAAATCATTGAAGACTATGTGTACGCCTCAGGCAATCGCATTGGGATCAAAATCGGTGCGATAGAATACTCCATCCACTTTTGGAATGTTGGGAAAATGGGAGGAACGTCGGGCTATCTGTTTTGGAAGAAAGATTACAGCAAAGCAGTCATGTATCTCGATTACGTCGTCTCGGATAATGGGTATGTCATCGGAGATGAACAAGATAATAGTAAGTTAGGGCTTCCCAACAGCTGGCCCATGGAACCTGCAACTGGTGAGCCGAACATACATCAGGCATCGTGCGTCATGGAATTTTCTGGCGGACCGACCGGCACATTTGAGGGGGTGTGCAACAATGGCTCAAAGATTTCTGGACGTGTTGGAGCGGGGAGTTTCCTCGTTTTTAACAGGATAGAGCAACCGAAAGATCCAAAAGAAGTTGAGCTTGCACTCCGGGTCATCTCAGAAAAAGATTTGAAACTAAATGGTGAATTTGGTGATTGGAAGTTTGATGATTCTGAGCTCGTGGACTGCGGTGCTCGGTTCAACTCGCTCTCTGGGCACGTAGAGGTCCGCCATGAGCAAGACGCGAACGGCTGGAAATCAGCAAAACTCGATACGATTATGTACGTTGATGACCATGTAAAGACTTCAGAGGAGAGTAGCGCGATTCTGAGCTTTGCCGACATGCAGACATTTGTCATGAAGGAGGAGTCTGAGATTGCACTCAATGCGCCACCGGGGAAAGGCAACAAAATGAAGATGGTTGCAGGAAAGGTGATGGCAAATATAAGGAAGATGATGCTCGATGGCTCGATGGAGCTCGATTATAGCCAAGCAGTCGCAGGTATTAAGGGGACACGATTTATCTCGACCGAGACGGGAACTGAATCAACCATAGAGGTTACAGAAGGTTCTGTTGCGTTTCGTTCAAAAGCAACCGGAGAAGAAGTGATTGTCTCTGCCGGTGAAGCGGTAACGGCAACTGCGTCTGGATTGAGTGAAAAAACATTTTTTGATGCGGTGACAGCAGACAGCGAATTGGTGAAAGCGACGGACAGTATTGGAGAGTCCGCCCCTATTTCAGCTGATACACAAGCGCACGCAGAGGTAAGTGGTGTGGGTACTGTGGGGAAGATTGGCTTAGGTGCACTCGCACTGGCGGTGGTCCTCGGTGCTCTGTGGAT
>DALYES010000045.1:0-7448 GCA_031972435.1 Minisyncoccota bacterium | reverse complement strand
TCATAGACGACAATTCTAATTAATTGTCTGTCCTACTTCAAAGGTATCTGGACGTCTGTAGTTCACGTGTAGATTAAGATGCCTTTAAGGCTAATTTAAACTTGTAAAGTAAAGGAGTTCCTCTTGAAAAAGAACGGTTTTACGCTCACTGAGCTCATGGTTGTCATCGCGATCATCGGCATCATCGCGACTATCTTCATGCCATCCTCTGGTACCACATCATCCGATGTCGGCCTCTACGGATATCTAAGGTCCAAGGACATTACGGGAAATATCGTTTCTGTCACCTCTGCAATGCCCGAAAACGGCGCTGTAATCGCAAAGGGGCCAATTGCTTTCAAGGTTGCAGTTTTGATCCAGACCAAGGACGGCGAGATGATTTCTTTTTCATCCGACGACAGTCAATGGGCATCACTTCGTGGCGATCAACATGTCGGCAAATGTGTGACTGCGACGGTGTATCCATACCCGCCCTGGAATCTTGGGAAGGCTGGTACCCTCCACAGTGGTCGCATGATCAAGTTCACAAACGAGCCGTGTCACTATAACTGACTGGACGAACAAGTAATACAATGTGTCACCCTACGGAAACCCTATTCCGTAGGGTTTTCTTTTTTAAAAATACTTTCTACATAGGCAAGGCCTATGTAAGTACCGAAACATCGCTATCATTGATTAAATAAATCATTATGTGAACCTACCTTCACCATGAGAAACATGAGTTCTTTGTCAACAATTTGATATATCAAGAAAAGGTCTCCCTGGACATGGCATTCGCGATATTCTACATACTCACTGTTTAGAGTGATTAGCAGTCGTGTGTGAGTCTGAATGTATCAGCATGTGATGTACACAAAAATGCCCTGCGTTTACCGCTCGGGCATTTCATGTGTTCTCGGTTTCTAAATGACAATATCGTCTGTCTCGCTTCTCCCTACTCCTCCAAATGCATACTCTTTAAATACTTCCCACCGTCTCTCGCCTCTACGAAGGAGTGCAATTTTGCGCATGGTGCACATAAATTCTTTTCCACCACGTTCGTTAAGCTTTGCAATCATTTCCTCTGCTTGCGCAATGTCCTTTGGGTATGCAAGTGTCGCGTGGAGTCTCGAGTTTTCTTCGTGTGGTTTAAACTCGAGCCATGGGATGTCACGGAGTTCATCTCGTACGCTCTTCACAAATGCGAGTGTCTCCTCAGGAGCTTCAACACTCATGTACGCCACACGTCCATCAAAGTTGCCAAATCCCTTCATGGTGTATGCAAGGGGGCTCTTCGCACGCACCGCACGATCAATGAGTCGTTCGACATCAAAGAGATCAGTGCTGAGGGCATCAAACGGTGCCTTGATGGTAATGTGTGGGTCATTGCTTGCCGTTGCCGGTCTGAGTTTGTAGACGGACGCAAGTGCCCGGCTCAAGTTCTCGTGGTACTCCTTTGCCTCCCCTTCAATCATGTGTGCAATCATGTATCGCATATTCCTGCACTATACCATTTTCTATTCGTATGCCAAAGTCCTTTTATAAATCAAAAAAGTTTGGTATAACTATCTGGCTGAAATCTGCGATTTCAGCCAGATACACACACGGCCCTATCGTCTATACAGCAGGAACACTACGGTCTCTTACTTCCAATCGAGCGAGCAAGATAAATAATCGCTTATTTATTTTCGAGCGAGAAAAGGAAGGAAGCTTTGCTTACAGAGACTGTACACCTTTCGGATATAATGCTTCACCAAAGTTCGCATTCTATCTCGAAAGGTCCTAAAATAGTCTCCCAGACTATTTCAGCTCATCCAAGAAATCCCCTAGAACACAATCAAATACTGGCCCTATCGTCTAACGGCAGGAACACTATGGTCTCTTACAGAGACTGTACACCTTGACGATATTTCTTTCCAAGTATTCAAGAAATATCTGGCAAGGTCTTGCAAAGTGACATTGAGTCACTTTTCACTCATCCAAGAAATCTGTACAATTACACACACGGCCCTATCGTCTAACGGTTAGGACACTTGGTTCTCATCCAAGAAATCCGGGTTCGATTCCCGGTAGGGTCACAAAATTAAGAGGCGCCAGCAATGGCGTCTTTTGTTTTGTGACCCTAAGCGAGCAATCTGTTTTGCTCGCGTCCGGGAATCGAAGAGCTTTTGAGCTACGATTACGAGGTGAAACCGAAGTAATCTAGCCAAAAGGTATACTGGTCATGTAATGACCGATACTCTCGGTCCGAGAATCGAAGAGTCTGAACTTATCGCAACGAGCCTTTGGCGAAGTGAGATATGAAGACTGTACCGTTCCCGTAGGGAAAGATTACCCCGGTAGGGTCACATTGACTTTTGTCACTATTCGTGCTATTGTATTAAGAATGACTGCGTTCTGAGCAGCAGTGATCTTCCTCAATCACCTAACCTGGAGACAGAAATGTCGAATCGTAAATTCACTCTCACCCACTCTCTGGATCCAGCAATCCGTGAGGGTAGCTGGATCTGCAAACGTCCCTCCGATCAGGGTCCGTGGGTCTTCGTCAATTTCAAGGACGAACCTCGTTACTACGTGCACTACGTGGTAGAAATCACAGGTACAAGCCGAAACGGCAACAGTCGGCAAGGCAAGGTAGCCTTCGTCGCTGAAGACGTGCTGAAGGAACTCATGGTCGCACTGCCCAACGCAACATGGTTGCGAAACAGCAACGGCGATCCTTGGGCTCATGGTCTCAAGACATCGGTCGGCACGTTTGATGCCTACTTGTGTCCAGGCCTTCCGAGGTCGCTTCTGAGTTGGGACATACCAGCACTCATCAAGTTCGAGCCTTCCGTGGATTCTCCATTCCGAGTTCTGAAGAATGAAATCGCAAATTGGCTGGAAACAAACGACAAGGCCGAAGTTGCACGTGCTGATACGTCGCCATTTGGTCCAGGTATCACCCCAGCGACCGGCAAGGGACGAATGGTCGCCGAGATGCTAGAACGCCGTTCGGCTGTCTAGCAGACAACGAGCAACAGCTCGCAAAAGCAACTCCTAGGAGTCCGCTTCTGCGAGTTGTTTTTGTATTCATGCAACAGAAGAGGAAATGGAAATGGGAGAAATGCGGTCAACCACCATTTCTAGGCATACCTACTCCTTTTAATAAATGAATAAATGATCACGTTGAGATAGATTAGTACACACTATTCTGAAGAGAATAGTCCCTGTCCCCATTTTTATGTAGCACATGAACTGCTTCATGTGCGTACCCGTTGTGAAGACATTGCGAAAATTCTTTTCTACCGTACACTTTAGCAATGGATGCAATTACGGTAACACATCTCACTAAGAAATTCACATTTCCTATTAAAAACGAGGCGTCGGGTTTTTTGAAGAACTTACTTCGACCAGACATAAAAGAAGTTGTTGCTGTTGACGATATTTCATTTACTGTAGGAGCTGGCGAGCGTATTGCTTTTATTGGTCCTAATGGTGCTGGTAAATCAACGACTATTAAAATGCTCACTGGCATTTTATTTCCGACATCAGGTCATGTTCGGGTGCTTGGATTTGATCCGACAACTGAACGTAAAAAATTTGCCTATCAGATTGGAACGGTCTTTGGTCAACGTTCCCAACTTTTACCTAACCTACCACTTACAGACTCTTTCGAGTTTTTCGGCGTTATGTATGATCTCAGTGATACCGAGATACAGAAACGGACACGAGAGCTCATTGAACTTTTTGATCTTGGCTCTTTCAGTACGCAACCAGTGCGTAAGCTTTCACTCGGGCAACGCATGCGAGCAGAAGTCGCTGCCTCCCTCATTCATCGACCAAAGATCATATTACTTGACGAGCCAACAATTGGACTTGATGTGGTTGCTAAAAAGTCGCTTCGCGATTTACTCATCCGCCTCAATGTAGAGGAAAAGACTACTATATTTCTAACATCACATGATGTGGGGGATATTGAATCACTCTGTGAGCGAACCATTGTCATTAATCATGGAATCGTCATGCGTGATATGAAAACGAATGATATTGCAAAAAATTTTATATACGAGAAGTACATTGATCTCTTTCCCAAAGCAACCTTTACTGAGTTCAAAGCACTACCCAAGGGAATGCAATATCGTGAGCAGACATCCAAGAAAATTACAGTTGCTGTAAATCTTAGCTTGCTTTCGGTTACAGAGGCTCTCAAAAAACTGCTCAACATCTTTGAGGTAAATGACATTGACGTATACGACACTGATCTTGAGACCGTTATTCGTCACATGTATGAAAAGGATGCGATTCGCGCGTAAAATAGTAACCACTCACCTTCGCGATAAGGCTCACTACCGCGGTCGTCTTTTTGTTGATACAGCATCTCTGATAGCACGGTGCGGTCTGCTCCTAATACTCTATTACTACGTTTTTTCAATTAAAGGAGGAGAGATTAATAATACGGCATTCATTTTTGTCGCATGGAGTATGCTCCTTTACTTCATTTTTATGACATTTGGCCTTCGCAATGTCGCGCGTTCTATTATGCAAGATGTACAGTCAGGCACAGTTGAGATACTACTCAGTCGGCCAATATCCTATATTTGGTACAAGATGTGGTGGCAAATTGGATCGGGATTATACTCGTTTTTGGTCTCGTTTATTCTCGGTGTCGCAGTACTTTTTCTCATTGTTGGACTCCCACACACGATGTTAACCACTACTTTCTTTTTAACCTTCCCAGTTATTAGTATTGGCACGATTTTACTTACGCTCCTCGTTTATACTGCAGTCGGTCTTTTATCGTTTTGGATAGAAGAAGTGAGCCCTATATTTTGGATTGTTGATAAAGCTGTCATGATTCTGGGAGGATCGTATCTACCTATCGCACTTTTTCCCCCACTTATGTACAAGATCGCACTATACAGTCCGTTTGGCGCATCACAGTTTATTACTCATACCGTGTATGAACCATGGCAACACGATTGGCCATTACTTGTCAGCATTCAGTGTGGGTGGATCATAATAATGGCAGTTCTTGTTTATCTGATGTTTAGCCGAGCTCGAACAAAAGCTTCAATAAATGGTGGATAATGTATGTTTAACGAACTTCGATTTGCTTTTTATGCAATAAAAAAGAATATCGCGAGTAGCGCTGAATTGCGTACGAGTTTCCTTATGAATGTCATCGGCATGACAATCAATAATACCGCGTTTATATTGCTCTGGATTTTCTTCGTACATTCGGTGGGAATTATTAATGGGTGGACTGCTGCGGATATCGTTGGATTGCAAGGCTTCGCAGCACTTGCATATGGAGCTGTCCTCTCAGTCGCGATGGGAATTCGCAAGCTTCCTGAGTATGTATCATCTGGTGTATTTGATCGATTTTTGCTTTCACCGAAGAATGTCCTTATACGTCTCGCCACTTCTGCGTTTAGTCCTTCAGCGGTAGGTGATGTCATATTCGGTATTGTTTGCCTCGGTATATACGCAACACTCCTTCATGCTACATATGGACAGATGGTACTCGGCTTGTTCTTAGCAATGATTTCAATTCTTGTATTTTTGTCATGCGCAGTGATTGCCTTTTCTGTGAGTTTTTATTTTATGGATGCCCAAAATGTTGCGCACGGTATTTTTGAGATTTTCTTTACACCAGCACTTTTTCATGGAGGAGCATTTCAAGGGATAATGCGGTTTGTGTATACTTTTTTAATCCCTGCACTATTGATCGGGACACTGCCCGTCGAAATTGTTCGTGACACATCTTTGTCACAATTTTCTCTCGTCGCGGGACTTTCAGTGGGCTGGTTCATTCTGGCAGTATGGATATTCAATCGAGCAGTACGCAAATACGAAAGCGCGAACTTTATGACTTTTGGGGGATAGAAAATAAAATGAGGACGACAGACTGTAACGTTTAACCCAGAACGAGTGTCACTTTTGACACTTTTTACCTATGCACAAGTATAAATGGGGTATAAATGGATACCATAGAGATACTACAGAAAACACATACTGATGTACTTTCTTCTATCCCCTACCCGCATCAAGATGTCACCCTGACTCGCACATAGTGGTAGCACAGTGCAACGATGTAACAGACGGTGAGCAAAATCATAAAAATACACCACGCACTCTGTGGCGACCAGAGAAAAACAAAATACCCACTCAAAAGCATTGCAACAGTGGAAAAGAAATTATCAAATACGCGGTCGGTTAAATTGACTGATCACTAGAATAGTTGTATTTTCATAAAATACAGAATAATGATTCTTACATTAAATTATGAAAATGGTAATAATATACGGTCCTCCAGGTGTAGGAAAACTTACCGTAGCAAAAAAACTAGCAGCAAAAACAGGATTTAAGCTGTTTCATAATCACCTCACTACTGATCTAGTTGCTTCATTTTTTGAAATATGGAGTGATCCGTTCTGGGCTGCTTTGGATGAAGTTAGAGATCTCCTCTTTACCATAGCTGCCGACAGCGAGCTCGATATTATTTTTACTTTTGTTTATGAAAGTGGAATCAAAGATCGTCTTCTCAAAAAGTACATTGATATTTATGAAAAGAGAGGTGGTACCGTATATCTTGTCCAGCTCAAAGCAAGTATGGATGCGCTAAGAAGCAGGATAGCCGAGCCAGATAGGAAAAATTACTTTAAATTGTATGGAACTGATGCACTTAAATCTTATTTATTGAAAATCAATCCGTTTTTAAAGGTATCTGGACGTGATTGTCTCGTTATAGACAATACAAACTTATCTGTCGATGAGGTAGTAGAAAAAATTATTGCCTCATACAAGCTACTACCAAAATAACGATGATGGGGTTACAAATCTATCCTTTGTACCTTGAAATAAATTCCATGATTGCACTAACTTCTTCTAAAGTATTCAGTACTAGATCTGCACCCGCATCTTGCAATTCCTTCATTGTATAAGATCCTGTTGCCACGCAAATCGAAGGCAGGTTTGAATTTTTTGCACACTCTATATCTCGCATTGAATCACCGATGATCACGAACTGGTTTCTTTGAGCACTGATTCCTTGTTCTTGCATATCTCTTTCTGCAAAGTTTACTAATTCAGATCGTGACACAGACTTGTCACCAAAAGCACCGAAAGAAAAATATTCAGAAATTGACGCTCCCGATAACTTTCGTCTTCCAACCACTTCTATATTTCCAGACAAAATACCCATTATATATCCGGCATCTGTTAGTGTATCCAGCAAATTCATTACTCCAGGCATCAACTTTATATGCTCGTTTTGAGAATTTTTTAGATAATAATCTCCCATTACTTTAATTGCAGTGTCCAAGCATTCTTTTGTTAATTTCTCAGACAAATTATAAATTTTTAAAATTTCCAAAATAATTTGTGAGTCAGTCATTCCATTTGGCCGATAATGGGGTCAGCCACCATTTCTAAGGATAATGGGGTCAGCCACCATTTCTAAACCTACCTACTCCTTTTAATAAATG
>DALYES010000044.1:5344-7458 GCA_031972435.1 Minisyncoccota bacterium | reverse complement strand
TGCCGAGAGCACAGCCCCCTCGCTCGGGCGACCTTCGCGTCTCTGGAAGCGACTCCCGAGGATTTGACCCGTCGCGTAAAATTTTTCCTCAAACTCAACCGAGAGTGGGAAGTATGACATGTTCTCTGCGGGGCGGGTGTTCATCACGGCGGTGACGAGAACAACGGTCTCTCCCATGCTGAGGAGAACCGAGCCATGCGCTTGATTGGTGAGGTTGGTAAATTGGGCAGTGAGTGTCTTCCCCTCAATGTCTACGGTGTAGGTTTTTTTCTCCATAATCTCTATTGTGAATGATGAGTGATTCAGATTTTAGATTTCAAACAACGGTGCTTGAAACCCACCTATCAAAATCACTCAACGAATAATTCGCACAGTGTAGCAAAGTTGCGTTAAAAAAACACCCCGCGCTGGCGGGTGCCAGCGCGGGGTGTTTTTTATTCCCTACACGTCATCGGTATCTGTGCCGACGACTCGTTGCTTTGATGACTTTTTGAGACGAACATTTCCACGGAGCCCAATGAGGAACTGCTGAGGTGTTTCATCCATGTCAATGAAATCATCAACAGTCTCACGGAGACGCGAAGAACTCGATTTTCCAAATGCGATACATTCGACCTGACATCCCTGTGAGCGAACGTACTCAACGAGTGGGACAAAGTCGCCATCGCCTGACGCGAGCACAATCGCGTCTACTTTTTGAGAGTGCTTAATCGCATCGACTGCGAGGCCCACATCCCAATCAGCTTTTTTTGCACCGCCAAAGAAAATTTGGAGGTCCTTCGTCTTTACCTCAATCCCAATTTTTTCGAGTGCCTCAAAGAATGAGCGTTCCTCCCCACTCTCGGTGGTGACGACGTACGCAATAGCGCGAACGAGCTTTCGATTGCTGAGCGCTGCTTTCACGACTGCGTCAAAATTTACTTTTGCGTGATAAATATTTTTTGCACTGTGGTAGAGATTTTGTGTGTCGATAAAAATGGCGACACGCTGTTCCTTATGTTTGATGACTGCCATAAAAAAGTGGTCCGTTAAAATTTTAAAATGTTCGTCTTTCATTAATACTAACATGCCTTTGGAGCAGTTTCGTATGGTATGAACGTCTCCGCAATCGAAAACGAGCGCACTCTTTTGTACAAAAGAGTGCGCTCGTTTTACCCTTCCCTCCTCTTATTTCTTGAGACCAATTTTCTTGATGAGTGACTTGTATGCCTTTTCATCTTTCTTTTCAAGATACTTGAGGTGCGTGCGACGGTCCGCAACCATTTGGAGAAGACCGCGACGTGAGTGGAAATCTTTCAGATTCTTTTTGAGGTGCTTTGAGAGCTCATCTATTTGTTTTGTGAGAATTCCTACCTGTGCTTCTGCAGAACCAGTGTCGCTATCATGTCGGCGAACCTCCTTGATTGCATTCTCTTTCTTTCGTTTTGTAAGCATAGTGTTTAAAAATGCGTCACGGTGTGTAGATTGCACACGGACGCGTTAATAGATCTAACCTGCGAAGGTTATTACTACTCTACCACATGTTGACAAAGTACGCAACCCCTCCTATAACGGTCGCTTATCCACTAGATTGTGCGACACTTCCCTCAGGATACATATATAGTGTATCTGTATGACCTTAAGAGAGCTCAAACGTGAATTTCTCGAATACCTCGAAATTGAAAAAGGTCGAAGCGTGCTCACGGTGCGCAACTATGACCACTACCTCACGCGGTTTCTCGACTATATACAAGTGGAAGACCCGAGCGCGCTCACCGAAGTGCACGTGCGCGAGTACCGTCTCTGGCTCAATCGCCAGCCGGGGACGAAGGTCGGCAGAAACATGGAGACGTTGAAACCGAAGACACGAAACTACTACCTCATTGCACTCCGTGCGTTTTTAAAATTCATGCGAAAGCGCGGTATTGAATCCTTGAACCCTGAGCGTATCGAACTTGCGAAAGTACCGGAACGGTCGCTCGACCTCATCTCCACACAAGAGCTCACGCGACTCATTGAAGCGCCAGACTTAAATACTGAAAGCGGGCTCCGCGACAAGGCAATTTTAGAACTCCTCTTCTCGACAGGACTCCGTGTGTCTGAGCTCTGTGCTCTCTCGCAGGACGATGTCGATT
>DALYES010000044.1:0-5334 GCA_031972435.1 Minisyncoccota bacterium | reverse complement strand
GGGGGATAAGGTGCGCGTGGTGTTTCTCTCCGACACCGCGCGGAATGCCATTCGTGCGTACCTCAAGGTGCGCAAGGATTTTGACGACGCGATGTTCATTCAGTATGGAAAGAATAGTAAGGCCGAAGCATTAAAAAACAACGATCTCCGCCTCACGCCGCGGAGTGTCCAGCGTATTATTAAACGGTATGCAACCATTGCGGGTATTACTCGTAAGGTCACCCCACACAAACTCCGTCACTGTTTTGCAACTGACCTCCTCAGTAACGGTGCTGATCTCCGCTCGGTCCAAGCGCTCCTCGGGCACGCGAACATCGCGACCACGCAAATCTATACTCACGTCACTGACAAACACCTCCGCGACATTCACAAGAAGTTCCACTCGAGGGGGTGATGTTATGGGTGATATTCGCTCACGCGTAGGCACTGCAGATGACGTATGTGCAGACGTTTTTTGAAATCGAACGTCAACACCACGTTTCAATATCACTCTCAGCTATCCAACACCACTCGCCACTATTCCAGTTAACTGGAATAGTGGCGATACGAATTTTGGTGAAATGATGAAGTTAAGTAGTTTTTGAGAAGCGAGCGTACTCCCCGTGTGTACCATGTCTCCACAAAAAGTTTTTTGTTGTAACAACAATATGCACCAATATCTCCTCCACTATTCCAGTTAACTGGAATAGTGGTTGAATGAGCGTGGTGTGAGAAATTACATCGAAAGCAACTGTCTGTCTGATCGTGTAACGATTTTTTATTGCGCTAAATTTTTGAGAGTCACGAGCGCCTGTGGCAACGCAACAGAAATTTTTTGTGCGGTTTCTTCAATGTAGGTGTGCGATGCAAGATTTCTCATCTTGCTCATTTCAAGCCACACTGTTTCTTCAGTAATGAGCCCTTGTGCAAATGCTTCTCGAAGACATCCTTTTGGTGACGCACACTCGATACCATGTACTTCGCGCAAAATTTCTTTCATATATTTCCATATGATTTTTGATGCGTGCGAGTTTCTCAAACGAAAGTGGTTTATCGCCAATGTACCCCACATCGATATCGGAAGTTTCGCGTGCTGTTCCAGTGACCTGTGAACCAAAGAAAAAAAGTCTACCCGTATCAAGACGAGTTTCTTTTTGTACACATGACACAATATCTCGTGTAAGTGCCTCAGTAAGGATCGTGTTCATTTGAATATCTTACCTCAAAATAGTGAAAGTGAGTATGTGACCAGCATGAAGCACTGTCCCTTACCTCGCCAACTGGCGGAGACGTAGGTCACGCCGGTCACAATCATCGTCCCCCATCACATTGACGCACATCTACCACCGTAGTACTGTCTTTACAGATTCCAAAGCACATTTCGTGCACTGATCTTTGATTTTAACTGGAAGGAGATAGACGTGGAATATATTTCGACCCGTGGTGGTGTACTGCCACAATCGTTTTGTGACATCCTTCTCGGCGGACTGGCACCCGATGGGGGCCTGTACCTGCCGAAATTCTATCCGCAGATTACCCCAGCCGAGCTCGATGCTTGGCGCCAGTTGTCGTATGCCGACCTCACCTTCGAGATTCTCTCCCGGTTCATTACCGACATCCCTCCGGCTGACCTGAAGGCACTGGTCGACAAGACCTACACCTCTGAGGTCTATTGCCACACACGCAACGGCGTTGATGCAGCGCAGATTACGCCGCTGATTCGCCTTGAAGATGAACTCTATCTTCTAGAGCTCTCGAACGGTCCGACCTTGGCTTTCAAGGACATGGCCATGCAGTTACTCGGCAACCTGTTTGAGTACGTGCTCGGAAAGCGAGGTGAGACGCTCAATATCCTCGGTGCAACGTCGGGTGATACTGGCTCGGCGGCTGAATACGCTATGCGTGGCAAGAAGGGTATCAAAGTCTTCATGCTCTCGCCGGACGGAAAGATGAGCGCGTTCCAAAGGGCCCAGATGTATTCACTCCAGGACGCCAACATCTTCAACATCGCCATCACCGGCATGTTTGATGATGCACAGGACATCGTCAAGGCGGTTATGAATGACGTCGAGTTCAAGAAGAAGTACAAGATCGGCGCGGTGAATTCCATCAACTGGGCGAGGATTGCAGCGCAAATCGTCTACTACTTCAAAGGTTACTTCGCCGCGACGAAGTCTAATGACGTCAAGGTGGATTTTGCAGTACCGACGGGCAACTTTGGCAATATCTGTGCTGGCCACATCGCGCGAAAGATAGGACTGCCAATCAACAGGCTGGTGTTGGCGACCAACGAGAACGACGTTCTCGACGAGTTCTTCAGGACGGGTATCTATCGTCCGCGTACTTCAGCCGAGACCCGTGTCACATCCAGTCCTTCGATGGACATCTCTAGGGCTTCCAACTTCGAGCGTTTCATCTTCGAGATTGTCGGCCGTAGTTCAAATACTGTTCGCAGACTTTGGGCACAGGTTGAAAGGGGGGAACCCTTTAGGCTCGGAGGCGAATGTTTTTGGTGGTCAAGAAATGAGTATGATGAGGGCTTGGGTATTGTTTCGGGCATGAGCACACACGCTGATCGTCTCAGAACAATACGTGAGATTTTCGAAATGTATTCCCTGATGATTGATCCACACACCGCGGATGCCATGAAGGTTGCGCGTGAAAAACGCCAGCTGGGCATTCCGATGATTGTTCTCGAAACTGCTCAACCAGCCAAGTTCGAGGAGACCATCCGCGAAGCGCTCGGAGTCGAGCCAATGCGACCAGTGGGCTTTGAGGAGATGGAACAGCTACCGAAAAAGGTGATCATCATGTCTTCATGTGCCGACGAGATTAAGCGGTACATTTCAGCAGTTGTTCGTTCGCCCAACATGGAAAGATTTGGACAATTCATGGCGAAAGTTGTGCCATAAAATTCTGAAAAAGTTCAATTCAATACAAGCCCGAGGTGCTGACACACCCCGGGTTTCTTTTATTACAAAAAAACTCCAGCTCCCTATACTAGGACATCAGATGTCCTAATGAGAGGAAACAGACTACTACCCCCCCCGCGGGCCAAAGGCCCGCGGGGGTGAGGGGTATTCAATCAAAAAAAATAAACGCCATGATCTTATGCAGATACATGGCGTTTTGTACATCTGGTATCACTCTACCAGAACTCCTACAACACATCCCCGAGTGAGCGGTGCGGGTGCGTATGCGGGCCACTCTATTATTGGTTAATTTCACTAAATGTAATGGGTATCTCTACTGCATCATCATTCTCGGGAAGGCCCGAGGGGTTGTCTTTTTTGAGGATTATTGCGCCACGATTGTAGGGTGTTTGTGGGTCTACTGTATATGAAATAGTTGCGGTGAACGGAACAAAATCTTCAGTCATCCATTCGCCTTGTGCGGTTGCAACCCCCTCACCAATGATGAGTCCGTCCCAGTTGACGATGGAAATGGGGAAACTGCCCTCGAAGAACCACGTGCCCCGAGCCGTCCCCTTGATGGTGACGGGCGAGGTGATACGGCTCTCTGCAGGAGGAATGGTGACGCGGATGAGGTCATTTTTAGGGGACGACTCGGGGCATGGCGCAAATTCACAATTCGGTCCAGTACGCCCCACGGCGCTCCCATCAGGACACACCTTTGCATCCATGGTACAGGCGACCGGCTCTGGTGTGGGACGCAGTGGGTGTACCGTTGGTCCAAACGCAAAAAGCCACGTGAGTGTTGCGAGGAGCAGGATAATAACAAACACAAATACTCGTATTCTCATGTGCCTAGTATAGCACTTTTCGATTATGGTGTGCTAGATTTTTTCGGGTCGATTGTAAGTGGTGCAATCACAGGAGATGGTTTCTTTTTTGTGAGAAACTGCTTCAACTTGTCTGTGCCGATGAAACGAAGTCCGAGGAGCTCGAGACCAACAAAGAAGAGGAGTCCACCAGGGGAAAGAGGAGTGATGAGCGCAATAAAGCCATACACAACAAGAAACCACCCCACAAATTTGCGGAGGCGGGGCTTTTCAACAGAATATGCTTGGAATCGTTCGTACATACTCATTGTGACGAGAGAGTGAGCCATTTCTTATGATATAGAAAAAATCTCCTCGGGGCCAAAGGCCCCGAGGAGATTTTTCTATCTTCATCTAGATCAATGTCTCAATTTTTGCTTTTTCTCTGAGATCTTTAATCAAATTGGCGACCACCTGTTTCTTTTTTTCGGAAAGAATTTGATCTTTTACTTGTGGACGGAGTTCCTCCATTGGTGGTACTCCCTTTTGTTTTGTGTCGATTGTCTTGAGAAATTCATCAATTTCTTCATCTGAAACGGAGACTGATTTGATATCTGTCACCGATTCAATATATTTATCTGCGATAATGCGCTCTCTGATATTTGATTCTATTTTTTCTTTTGTGAGGCCAAGATTGGTCATTTGTTTCTCAAGTTCTTCTTTTGATCCGAGTTGAGTAACAAGGTCATCGTACTTAGTCTGTACCTCTGCTTCAGTGTAGGTAATTCCTGCCTCTTTAGCTGCAGAGAGGATGAGCATATTCTCTATGAGCACATTGAGCGTTTGAGTTTTGATTTCTGATTGTATAGACGGATCGGTTATATCAGCACCTTGCATCGTAGCGCTCTGTTCAATGAGCACTTTACTTTTATCATAGTCAGTTTGATATATTTTTACACCGTTTACTTTTGCAACAACAGGGCCATTCATTGAGGAGATGTACACGAAGGAACCTGCCCCGAGAATGAGTACGATACCAACGGCGATAGAAATAAAGAGTGCGTTCTTCTTATAAAATGGCACTGTGGCCTGAGGCACGACAGCGTCTTCACTACCTGTATCCGTGTGTACAGTTTCTGTGGGCGTGACTTCTTCCGTCTCTACAACAGAGACTGTTGGAGAAGTTGTTTCAGAATTTTTTGTTTCTTGTGATGTGTCCATACTAAAAAATTAATACCGATGATTACAATAATGGTGCATACAGACTACCATGTTTTGAGAATGTGAAAAAGCAATCACAGTGGGCGCACGAAGCGTCCTTCCGGATGCACTCATTCAGTCCGCACAATCCGTTCAATAAAATCAGTGAGTGAGATAGTCGCTCCAGACGCGTTTCGGTGTCCCCCACCCCCGAGTGATGTTGCGAGGTCGAGCGCAGACGGTTCATGAGATGATTCAGAACGAAAACTGAATTTCACCTCATTTCCGAGAATGGTGTAGAGAGCGACCGCTCCGTTGTTCTCATGTGCGAGTGCATTTCCACAAGCAGATTGGTAGTCGGTGATGTTGTACGCGAGCACTTCACTTCCGAACCCGCTATCGTACGCTTTACAATAGAAGCAGTGAGATCATAT
>DALYES010000043.1:3790-7484 GCA_031972435.1 Minisyncoccota bacterium | reverse complement strand
TTGCCCATTATACATGATTTCTGCAAGTTTCAAAGAGTCAAAATAACAAGAAGGATTCTCGATACATACAAAAAATATATGGTACAATCGTGTATATGAAAGCCATTTTTATTGCTTTTTTGCTTTTTGTCGGACTCCTCATACTCAATGCACTCGTGACCTAGTGCATATTGCGTATTACAGGCGTTTATGGTACATTTTAGGTATCCGAGAGAGCAGATGCTCTCTTTGTTTTTATAACCTTGAAAGTAGATTCTGTACGTATTAACCAATCAATTAGAGCGAAGGAGCTTCGTGTAATTGGTGCGAATGGCGAAAATCTTGGTGTACTCCCTACACCAGAGGCGCTTGCTGCAGCAATTGAAGCAAATCTCGACCTTATTGAAATATCCCCAAATGCGCAACCTCCTGTTGCGAAGATAATGGATTATGGAAAATACCAATACGAAATCAACAAAAAAGCCAAGGAAGTAAAAGCCAAATCACATGTTACTGAGACCAAGTGTGTACAGGTAAAAATTGGGACCGGAGACCATGATCTCAATTTAAAAGCAAAACGTGTTGCGGAGTGGCTTGGGGAGGGACATCGAGTAAAAATTGATCTGTTCCTCTGGGGGCGCTACAAATACATGGAGGAGAGTTTCCTCAAAGAGCGACTCGAACGGTTCTTGAAAATTATACCAACAGAGTATAAAATAGCCGACGAAATAAAAAAGAGTCCAAAGGGCTTTAGTACCACACTTGAACGAGTAGCCGGAAAAGCGAAGGTATAGTAGCAATCCATTGAATTACATACATTTATGATAAAAACAAACAAATCGTACACCAAGCGAATTAAAGTTACCAAGAACGGTAAGCTTATTGCGCGAAAGCCGGGACGAAACCACTTTAATGCAAAACAATCAGGGCGCACACGACTTGATTTAAAGAGAACACAGTCAATTACTATGACTTCTCGAGCAAAAAATCGTTTCCTTGCGAACGCAACCATTTAACGACAACCTAATTTCTATCATATGTCACGAGTAAAAGGAGGAGTACCGGCCCTAAAACGCCGACGAAAAATCCTCGAACAAACAAAAGGCTATATTTTCGGACGATCAAAGAAAAAGAAGCAGGCGATTGAAGCAATTCACCATGCACATCTTCACTCATTTGCACACCGCAAAGATAAGAAAAATGATTTCCGACGATTGTGGACTTCACGTCTCAATGCAGGTTTAAAAGCAGCAGGACTCAAGTACAGTGTATTTATGAATGTACTTAAGAACAAGAACATTCTCATCAATCGAAAAATGCTCTCACGACTTGCTGATGAACGACCAGACGCATTTGGTCGACTTCTCGCAAAGACAAAATAAACGTTGCTTCAGGTATTGAATGCGACTACACAAAACCGCCTCCCCTTTGGGGAGGCGGTTTTGTGTACAATCCTAAAAATCTACCTCTATCGTCTCATTCTCGCTCGGCGCCACAGCATTCACCCCGAGGTAATCACGAAGTCGCTGTACCAAAAAGAGGGACGCGCGCTCCTCTCCCATAGTCACAAATACCTGTTTAACCTTATCTCCTCCCTGCTCGACAAAATGTACGAGTTGGTCTCGGTCTGCATGCCCTGAGTATCCTCGAATACGTGCAATTTTTGCACGTACCTGTACATCAGTATCGAGAATGCGAACCTTTTTTGCACCATCATTGAGCAGTCGTCCAAGACTTCCTACTGCCTGATACCCAACGAGAAGGAGCGTAGTCTTTGCATCCTCAAGGTACGTGCGCTCATGTTCCAAAATGCGTCCACCATGACTCATCCCTGAACCTGCAATGATTATCTTTGCTCCATGGTGCTTCCCAATTTCTGCAGAATCCTTCATGGTGTGCGTAAACGTTAATTTTGGAAAATCGAAAATATCATCTCCTCCCTTAATCTGTTCTTGTACTTCATTTTTTAAATAGTCTACATGTCGACGATATATTTCGGTCACTGAAATAGCAAGCGGTGAATCAAGAAAAACCGGTATTGGTGACATCTCTCCACTTTCAAAGAAATTATTTATCTCAAAAAGCATTCCTTGTGTCCGTTCTAGTGAGAACGCGGGGATAATGAGTGTCCCCTGCTTGTGTACTGCGTCTTCAATGTACATACGGAGAAGGTCAGTGCGCTCTTTCCCCTCCTCATGCGACCTATCGCCATACACACTCTCCATGAGAAGGTAATCATATGAAGGAACAATCTCTGGTGCATTGAGAAGTGGCTGGGGAATATTCCCAATATCACCCGTACAGAGAAATTTCTTTCCATTTCGCTCGAGGGAAATCATTGCTGAGCCCAAAATATGTCCCGCATCAGTAAAGGTAACGGTCACGTCATCGGCAAGCACAAATGGGGCATGGTATGGGTGCGTTTTCCAAAGCGAAAGTGCCCTATCAATATCCTGAAGTTCAAAACACCGCGGTGTACCAAAACGTTCTTCCTCAAAAAGCATCACTTTATAGGCATCGTGGAGCATCACATCGGCAAGTTCATGGGTGGGTGGTGTTGAATAGATAGTTCCAGAAAATCCATCTCTGACAAGTTTAGGAATGCGTCCGATATGATCTGCGTGTGCGTGGGTAACAAGGAGAGTATCAACGGTGCTCGGGTCGTATTGGAAAGGCTCTGCATTCTGTGCTGTGGCAAAACGATCTCCCTGTACCAGTCCACAGTCCACAAGAAACTTTGAATTACCTGTGTCAAAGAGAAAATTCGCTCCCGTGACACTCCCTACCCCTCCATAAAAACTCAATTTTGTCATGCGTATAATTGCTTAATCCTTTTTACAATACCGTACCCCACCGTTCCACCAAGAATATCCATACAAAGGTCAGTGAACGTATCAATAACGATATCTGGTTCGAATTGATACAATCCGACACTGTACTCAAATATCTCCCAACACACACCGATAATACATACCATACTCACATAGACAACTACGGTATGGTGTCGCTCAAAAAAGCGAATGTGCAAAAATGGGAGTATTGCAATTCCAAGAGCACACACAATTCCACCTAAAAAGTGCGTCGGTATATCGAGCCATTGATATTTCCAATACAGAAAAAACTTTGTTGCAACAGTATGGACAATCGCAAGCGTGGCGAATGCAGATAAAAATAATGTCACTATCAATCCCATAGGTATATGGTACCACAATGTACGGACACTAAAAAAACGCACGTGGGTGCGTCTCTTTAGTAGAACTACGGGGCATGTCCCTGAATGAACTTCAGGTGGGTACCCTTTCCAAGCACTTTTGAAATTTCGTCGCGTCGAAGTCTCATCTGTACCTGTGACTACAGGCAACCCTTTTCTATAGATTTAAGCAGAAACATGCGTATCCGTAGTCCTAACGATAAGTATATCAGAACGCGCGGGCACTTTGGGCACGCGCGTTCTTTCTACATGTGTACAACTTTATTCCGTGTCTCCGTCGAGGTCGATATCGTACATAATACGTTCCTGTGCGGTCACATACTGCATTATCTCTTCCTCAGTAAACCACACCTTAATTTCACGTTCTGCTTCCTCTGGAGACTCTGAGCAATGTACGAGATTTCGGACTGCACGGTTTTCAAATGACGAATGTGCATACGAATCCACCGTGTAATCGCCACGTATCGTTCCCACATCTGACGTTGCTGGTTCAGTGGTTCCCAC
>DALYES010000043.1:456-3780 GCA_031972435.1 Minisyncoccota bacterium | reverse complement strand
GGCGCTGCGGTCATGTAGGTCACAATAGTGTCAATAATTGCGCGCCCATACGCAAGTGCATCCTTTTCGACAGGAAGTCCCTGTGCTTTTAAATCTTCAACAATACGATTTCCTTTTTTGAGAAACCACGCTTCATCTTTGTTGTAGTGAATCATAAGATTTTCACTCGATGGAACAAACATCTTCATGGCCACAAATTTAAGGCCTGTACGCTCAAATCGTTTAATAACCTCGCCCATGAGACTCCTCTGGACAGTATCGGGCTTGAGAATGACGAATGTGCGCTCCTGATGTGGTTTTTTATCCATATATACTTTAAGTGTTAGTTGTGCAAATATCCCGTGAGTATACCGTATTATAGGGGTTTTTCAAGGTTTGCTCTGCGCGAAAAAGCCGGGCTTTGGACATACGCCCAAAGCCCGGCTTTTCAAAAAAATTACAATTTTGTCACAATCTCCGGGCCTTTCTCGGTAATCACCACAGTGTGCTCAAAGTGCGCAGCACGAGAACCATCCACGGTGTAGACACTATACCCATCTCCCTCATCATCAAACCACACATCCTTTTTTCCAATATTCACAATTGGCTCAATCGCGAAGACATTCCCCACTCGAATGAGAGGTCCCTTCCCTGCGGGTCCAAAGTTTGGTATTGGAGGTTCTTCGTGTACCGCATGCCCTACCCCATGCCCACAGAGTGCTTCGACGATGCTAAAACCTCGTGATTTTACAAAAATCTCTACCGCATTACTGATATCACCAATATGGTTTCCTGGTTTCGCTTGTGTAATGCCGATAGCGAGTGCTTCACGTGTTGTGTCTATAAGTTTCATTGAAAGTGAATCGACGGCACCAACCGGAATAGTGACCCCAGAATCCACAATCATTCCCTGATATCCAATGGTCATATCAAGATTGATGATATCCCCCGAGACGAGTATCTCGTCAGCACGTGGTACACCATGTTGGACAGTGTTATTGACCGATGTACAGAGTGCTGCTGGATATGGAGTATCGGCAAATGTCGGATGGTACCCGAGAAGGACTGGCTCGACGCCATACTCTTCCGCGAGTGTGAGCGCGTAATCATTAATATCCTCTGTGGAAATCCCTGGTTCGATATACACAGTCAGATCTCTGAGAATTTTAGCGAGTATTTTCCCCCCTATTCTGAGTAGTTCAATTTCTTCTGCTGTTTTAATAAATGCCATACTTATGCAAGTGAAAGTGCTTTGAGTACTTGATGGTGCACATCGAGGATTGCCGTGGAACCATCACAATTTATAACGGTCGTTTTTGGACGCATGCGAAAGTATTCGAGTACAGGGAGTGTCTCTTCTCGATACCATTTAAGACGTGCCTCAATTGAAGCACTAGTGTCATCCTGTCGTGCACGCTTTATCATACGCTCACGCACAACCTCCTCATCTGTTTCGAGATTAATAACGGTGAGATGACTTCGTCTATAGAACGCGAGAGCACTTTCGAGCACATCCGCTTCATGAATTGTTCGAGGGAATCCATCAATGAGGAGATGCGCTTCTGGATCTAGGTGCTGATGGAATGCGTCACTCCAGAGCATGACAGAAAGAAAGAGTGGTTGGAGGACGCCCGTGTCAAGTGTTTCGTGGACTTTCTTTTCAGTATACCCTTCTCCTTTCATTGCGAGTGCACGAAATCGTCGTCCTGTCTGTACATCAACAACACGCTGCGTAGGGTCGTGAGTTTTTAAAAACTTTGTAAGAAGTTCAATCTGTGTTCCTTTTCCACTCCCCTGTGGCCCAATAAATATAATAGTGTGTGATTGCATGTATGGTGTGAAATTAGGCAGGTGAGTGCCGTGAATAACTCTCTGTTCCTATAGAGTCTACCCAAGACTCAGGAAAACACAACCCATCTCGTGAACATTTTTTTACTTCGAAAAATATGGTATCGTACCACCACATGAAAAAGCACATTATCACCCTCGGAGGGCTCCCTGGAAGTGGAAAATCAACCGTAAAACGACTGCTCGCTGACAAACTTGGGTATGCCACCTTTTCAACAGGAGATTTTGTACGGGACATGGCTTTTGAACGCAATCTCACGCTCGAGGAATTTAACGAGCTCGTGAAACATGACAAAACACTCGACCTCCTCATTGATGAACGACTTGAAAGAATTGAAGCGGAAGAAGACTGCTATATCATCGATTCGCACCTTGCATTCCATTTTGTTCCCAGTGCATTTTCTGTCTTCCTCTCGATTTCACCTGAACAGTCTGCGGAACGTATTTTTAACGATGCACAATCTCCTACTCGTATCAAAAGTGGTGATGTCATGTTGTCATTGGAAGAAGCGTACACCCGTACTCAAAAACGAATTCAAAATCACCTCGATCGGTATGGAAAACACTACGGTATCAATCCGTACAATGAAACACAGTATCGATTGGTTATTGATACTGAAGCAAAAGCCCCGGATGTGGTCGCGGATATCATCTACACTGAATTTCTCTCGTGGATTAATGAGTGAAAACGTCCGTCAATGAACTAGAGAGTCTATCTCATACTGAAGATAGTCTTGACATTATTTTGTAGTTCGAAATTGCATAGTGTACACTAGTACCTATGGAACGAAAGCACATTATCACACTCACCGGAAAGCCCGGGAGTGGAAAATCATCAACTGCAGACCGCGTCGCTGAAATGCTCGGATACACGCGATACTCCTCGGGTGAATATGTTCGTACGATTACACACAAGCATAAAATGACCCTTGGCGAATTCAATACACGTGCCGAGACACACCCTGAAATGGACCACCAAATTGATGAGGCCCTTCGAAAACTGCGTGATGAAAATGATATTGTCATTGACGCACGTCTTGGATTCTACTGGATACCCGAATCGTTTAAGGTGTACCTCGACTTAAATAATGACCTTGCAATTGCTCGCATCTTTAAGGATGCAAACTTCAACACACACCGGAGTTCCTCAGGGGAAGGGAGCCAGGCAATGGATGATGTCATCGATCAGGTGGAAACGCGTATGCGCAGTGAACGACTTCGATTTAAAAAATTATACAGCATAAACCCATACAGTATCGAACACTTTGATTTGGTTATCGACACCGCACAGCATAGCCCGCAGACAGTTGCGCTTACGATTTTCGATACATACAAGAAATGGCTCACTTCAACGAGCTGGAAACAAGTGGTGAGTCGTGTTCCTTTTGGCTTTTCCTTTAAACATTGACGTCTTGTCGTAGCACAAAACCCCGCGGCGTAGCCGCGGGGTTTTGTGCTACACGTTACGACTCGTATGCTGTCGGTAATATCTCCACA
>DALYES010000043.1:0-446 GCA_031972435.1 Minisyncoccota bacterium | reverse complement strand
CGTATATTTTGTACGTCCTTCAACCTCAATCGCAACAGAACCGATGTTTGGGTCGTCCACTGTTGCTGGAATTAGATCACTTTCTTGACCGCCCTGTAGCGTACAAGCCCCCTCATCTCCATTATGAGTATTCCATTCAATAACAGTGGTGCTTCCTTTTTCCATAACTCGTTGCGTGAGCGAAAGTTCTGGTAAGGTGATTACCGTGATACTTACTGCATCGAGGAGCACACCATCACAACTGAGTGTATACGTAGTCACACCCCCTTCGAGTGGGCCAGTGTCTCCACTCCCGCTTGGTCCTTCAAGTGGGGAAGAAAGAGGCCCTCCTGCTATTTGGCAATTGAGGCCATCTGTATTTTGAGTTGCCCATTCAAGTCTCACGGACTCTCCATACAATGCGTCAGTTTTTGATGCCGACACATCTCCATCAATAATCTTGATAT
>DALYES010000042.1:7350-7625 GCA_031972435.1 Minisyncoccota bacterium | reverse complement strand
TACCGCGGAGTACATCGAGTGATGGAATTGATGCAATTTCAGTCATCTCTGCCTTGTTTTTGAATACTCCTTGGAAGATGCCTCCAGCAATAGCGACTGCATCCTTGTACTTCTTTGCAAACTCCTTCACATTTTGTGCGGGAGCCATTGTATCGGTACTGTATGCAACAGCAATCTCACCTTCGAGTTCAGGCATTTCGCCTTCATATCCCGTGAAAACACGCTTCATGAGTGTCTTCTTTGCAACGAAGTACCCTACGCCTGCCTCGCGCATT
>DALYES010000042.1:6103-7340 GCA_031972435.1 Minisyncoccota bacterium | reverse complement strand
AGACGACTGTGTCAGCTTCTTTTTTGATACCCTCGAGCTTTGCGAGAATATCCTGCTTCTTTGCTTTTGTAATTGCCATGTAGATGGAACTTATGAGCGGTGAGCGAATTAGTCCATCACACCCGGTGAAATGCGAGCTTTGCTCGCCAACGAAAGTTTCACTTTCGTATTTCACTGGACAAAATGAAAAATATTCGCTTCGCTCGTTTTAAATACAGACGCACTAGGTATTCCTAGTACAAACGTGTGGTTTCGACCCCCAGCTAAAAAATAGAATGGGACCTCGGCTGGCGAGCCAAACGGCTCATTACTACGTATCCTTTTCGATACATAACCAACTGTCTTAAATCTGTACTGGAACACTATACCAGAGTTTTAGAAAAAGAAAACACCAGCGCGTCCTCCGCCGACTGGCAGAGGACGCGCTGGTGTTTTTCCTCAATTACTATCGAATCTCAACATCCATCTTCGCTCGCTCTGCTCGCCACCCTATCATGTTTGCAGTAATTTGGAGAACAGACACTATCCCCGAAAGTGCGAGGAGCATAATCGGGTACGCAGCGTATGGGGTAAGCATATAGAAGAACGAAACAACGAGTACCGCCCACATACTGACACACCATGGGCATGTGAGTAGGTCTACCAGAGTTCGCCGTGGGCCACTCTCAGGCTTTACGAGTACAACGCTCCCCTTGTACTCAGTGACGTCATAGAATTGCTCGCGAAAAAAAGCAAATAGTTTGTCGTACACGACAGCGCGTACCAGACGAAATGATGCAAGGATGATAATACTGTAGTCGAGGAGCCCCAGTGTCCCCGATGATCTAATTGCCTCCCCTTCGAGAATGACACTCGCCATAAACACAATACAGAGGAAAAAGAGGAGAAAAATTGCATTCCAAAAATATTGATCTGTGATACGCATACGTATGTTGCTTATTTTTACATATACCCCGCAATCACAACCGCCATAAGAGACGACGCAATAATCGCAAGGAACCCAAAAAGGAACCGATAAAATGATTTGTTGAACATTCCTATAAGTATATCGCGATTCTAAAAGAAACCCAAAACCCCCATTGCAGAATTGCCAAGGGCTACCCTTGGCAAGTACATACATCAGTCCTCAAGGATTATGAACGATATCCTCGGTATATCTGAACCAAGGAGCCAATCACAAGAATAGCGTACATAAGTAAATGTGCAGGGATATCAAACATATTATCTAAATTCATGA
>DALYES010000042.1:0-6003 GCA_031972435.1 Minisyncoccota bacterium | reverse complement strand
ATCCACCCGGATGGTGGTGAAAGCCAAGATTAATGATTGTTGAGATAATGAGAATGGCCGGGATGGCAATACGAGCAAATTTCCACCATTTAATTACTACCGAGTCTTTACAAAAGCAAACTAGTATTGATACGGGTAGAAAAATTATTGTGAAAATCCCTATCGTATCTTTAATAACGAGATATAAATAGAAACAATGGTCAGCATGTTCAAACGGTATACAAAATCTCGGACCATAATATCCTTTGAAATAAATAAAAAATAAAAAGCTAGTGAATAAGAAAATATTTGTAATAATTAGTGTGTTTTTCATATATTTTATTTTTTAGCTAGACCTCCAATAATCGCAATGATGTTTTGTCCTTCTATCTATCATTAATTAAACTTATGTATGAGTCTTTCCATGCCAAAACCATTGAACGTTCATCCTGAGAAAGTAATGGATCATTACTGATTGTATCAAAAGCAACTTCAAGATCAGAAATTGAGAAGTAATCCTTGTTGCCGATTGATACATCAGTTGTGCCGTTACCGTCAAAGTCAAAATTCCATTTATGAAGTGTGATGCTATCATCTGTACGTTCAATACGCACCGATCCAACAGTTCGAGATGAGACAGGAAAAGAAATTTGAGTAATTTCTTCATCAGAAACAGAGACGAATATGTTTGCTATTTGTATCTTCTTTCCAAAGAGAAACACTGTCGCCGATGTAGAGGCAGCATCAAAACGGAAGTATATATTCCCAGCAAATCTATCATATTCGAGTCTTGGTACTTGCTCATATACAAATCCGTACTCCTTGGGTAATGGTATTGTTCCTGTATATCTCCCACTATCGTCTGTTACATACATTTCAAGTACTTCTTCATCACCATTCCCTACTGTCAGTGAGGTGTTATGTGATGTCTGAATACCAGAGACCTGCTCTTCGTGTCCATTCACAAAAGTCAGTGGCACTATCCGAGGATTTTTAACAATTAAAAAATCATCCAAACTAATCAGTAACTTCTGTTTAAGTGCTTCCTCAAAAGTGATTTCTCCATCAAGAATTCGGCGAGCATTACGCACACTCTCTGGCACCTGAGTCTCGGTCGTTGAAATGGTTACGGCTTGATCAAAAGCAGTGATGACAGGTGTTTCCTGTACGAGTGTATTTTGTGTATCAGTATCAGTATCAGTATCAGTATCAGTAATTATGATATTTTCTTGCGTATCATGCTGATAGTAACCATTATTCATTTCGTATGCAATTACTAAAGAAAGGACAAACCCAAAAAAAGTAATTGTTAGGACTGCTTTACTTACTCGTGACATGAATTACTTATGATTTAATCTTATACGATCACTCCTTACGCATACCCACACACAATCTGAATGAAGGATTCAACACCAAAAAATAATAATCGTGATGGGAAGTAATGGGGACACTATTTCCCTAACTACCCCGCTCTACTTACTCGATACCCACGGACAATTTGAATAACTGAACCAATGACAAAAATGCCGTACATAAGCATCTGTGCAGGGATATCAAACATATTATCTAAATTCATGAATCCACCCGGATGGTGGTGAAAGCCAAGATTAATGATTGTTGAGATAATGAGAATAACTGGGATGGCAATGCGAGCAAATTTCCACCAATTTTGATAGGCCTGTCGTGGTAGAAAAGACAAAGCTATTAATAACAGCAAACTCACTCCAATAATGACAAGCCAATTGAATGCAATCCCATCATAGTTTTGTAAACATGAATAACTGCAATATTTTCTGCCACCAAATTGATCAATTAAAAACAATCCGATTGATCCCCCTGCGAAAATTAATGTTGTATTTTTCATATCTTTTACTTTTTGATTAAACTCTCGATAATAGTAATAATATTTTGTCCTTCCGCTTGAGACAAAAGACGTAGTCGCGTATAGAGAATAATCTGATGTTTCAGCAATTGCAGTGTCGTTATTTCAAACTTTGTATATGCATCTTTCGTGAGTGATTTCTCATGATACTGCTCTGCAATAATTGCAGTTGTAAGAAGTGCTTTTTTGAGCGTGAGCTTTAATGTGAGTGCTTGGATTCCACCTTTGAGTGTATCGTACGTAAAAGGCACGATTACCTCGCCATGAGTATTGTATGCGATGTCTTTAGTGCCGTTACCGTCATAATCAACCTCAAGCACCGCATCTGTTATCGGAACCATGTCCTGTATTTCCATAACTACTTTTGTTTGCGCGCTTGAGGGGATACCTGCATAGGTATGCCGCTCCTCCAGCGCATCACTGTCCCACTCTTCTATTTCGAGAGTAAATGAACCTTCAGATTGTCCGCTGAGGATAAGAGTGTAGCTCTCACCACTTCCTCGTGGAAGTGAAATGTATTGTACTTCGCCGTATCGACGATACGTCGCTCCGCGAATAGTATTGGTGGAACTACTAATGACTCCGCTTTGCGTAGTGACAGACATATCAAGTGGTGAATGGAGATAGAATACGAGTCGATCTTCTGTAGGAAGCGCTGATGAAGTGTCACTGAGATATTCATATGTGTATGTGGCAGTAGTACTAGCTTCTATCGTAGCTTTAATAAAACGGATAACGTCGTCAACTTCAAATATATCTTTATGTATTCTATCAAAACCAAAATGGTCAGCGTTATACGCAAACAAATTAACCCACCGGCGCTCAATATTTTCTTTTTCAGTCATTGCAAGCGCACTCGACACCACTACAGTAGCATCGCCATCGATTGTCATATTTACTCTATACCCAAGTTTCGGCGCATACTGTGTACACGCAAACAACTTAAGCGGGTTGCGTGATACACACTCTTTGTCAGTAAAATAGGTGATACCGGTTGGAGTCTCTATGCCAACACCAGCAATTTGGTACACGTTCATAGTTTCAGGTGGGGTCCATTCATTGAGTAATTGACCGATTGTACGTGCATATTGAAATTGAGAACCATCAACAACTGCCGGTGTAAGGAGATCATCTTCATTGGGGGCAACACGGCCACTCTCCTTACGGAGAAAATCATACAGTGTGTTTGCTTCGGTACCTGCAGTGCTAAATGTATTCTTCCACCCAGTAGTCTTATCACCCTCCTCAAATGTGAGTACGGGTGTAGAAACACCACTCCCCTGTCCATTGAAATAGTTTTGATTGGGCAAAAGATGATATGCAAATGGCATTGTACTCATGAGCCGTCTTGTCATCTCTTGTGAAAGAATAATTCCCCCGGGACCAATCTCTGTGCCATGAAGCATACCAATGAGAGCATCGGGTGTTCCAACCTGGGGAACTGCAACCAATATCAAGTTGTCAACTTTATTAGCCAATGGGTCATTTTTATTTTGAAGTGCACTTAAAAATGCTTTAGCGAGAAGACCTCCATTTGAATGAGTGACGATAGTCACTTTTCCTGTGGTTGAACTCGCGACGAGAGCAGAAAGAGTCTGATATAAGTATCCTTCCTCAAGAGTCCCTGAAACATCATAATTGATTCTTCCCGTATCGGGGTCGAGGCGAGCTTTCAACAAATCATCAAGTCGTAATCTCCAATCATACGGAACAGTGGCGTAATCGGTGATAATACCCTCCTCCTTCCATTCGTTAAGTTTTGTAAAGAATGTTTTATATAAGTTGAGTGTATATGTTTCATCAACAATCGAATCATCTCCTGGTTTTGTATAGATATCATACGTACTTATTCCAGCAATATTTGTCTCCATGCGCAATTGATCACACTCGTCACCTGACACCCACCGCTCTCGTTCCTTAATAGATGAACCACAGACATCACTCTCTTCATAGAGTCGTGAACCCATAATCCCCGGAATAAAAAGGATGTTTGAAACTCCTGTTGTCCCCTCCGTAATAGTAAACGTAATGGTGAATACATACGGAGTCTCCTGTGCGTATGCTACGGGGATAATGTGTGCGAAAAATTTCTTCAGGAAGGTTCCTTCGGTCATCATGAGTTCATATTCCCGAGAGACAAGAGTATAGGTACCTGCGTTGAGCGAAGGAAATTGGGGCTTGAAATTCATATCCACATAGTCCATAAATTTCCATAACAATGTCTGCGTATCCTCATCCATATAGCGAACAAGGTTTCTATCAAGAATAGCAGCTATAAAGGGCTCTATATCAGTTCCTGCATCAAAAAACTCCAGTGCGAGTGCACGATAATCAGACTCTACGGGCTTACTCGAAGTCATATCAACAAACTGATAATCACTACCCTTATGAAAAAAGAGGAAGTGATTTACCCTCATGTACCCCGATGAACGTCCGTTTGTACTGTACCCGTGTATTTTCCCCTCCTCCACCAAAACAGAGTCGCCATCATTAACACGGGTACCGTTGATATCGAGAGTGTACGGTGATGTCACACCAGTTGTCTCACCAAATGGATTGTCACAGTTTTCTATTGGTATAGTGACGATGGATTCTGTGTCGTACCAATTTTCAGGACCAAAAATACTCCCACACGGTGTCTGTGCGTGTGTGAGTACGGGGAATAAAAAATACCCGAGGGTGAGAAGCATCAGTCCTAAAAAAGGAACTCTGTGCATATTTTTGTATCTATATGATATCCCTCTCTTAAAAAGTGTACATGCACGTGGTGTGCACAAATGCTTTAGCAAAGGACCACCCTTGGTGAAGATATTTGCTTTGACTTATTTTCGTTTTTCGACGTTTTTATACACAATTGAACGATGTGCAATCAGTACTACATACACAATATCCTTTGAAAGTTGAAAAACAACACGGTAATCCCCCACTCGCATACTGCGAAGTCCCTTAAAGGAAAACTGGAGTGGTTTCCCAAAGAATTCTGGTGAGGTGGTCAATTTTTCTTCAATCGCCTTACGAATATCTTTTTTTATCGGCGTAGACACGTGTACTAAATCATCAACTATTTTTGGATGATATTGAATCTCAAACATATACTACACACCCCACACATCGCTATGTGAAAGTCGTTTTACATTTTTTTGATTGAGACGTTCATCTGCAAGTATAGAAAAAGCCTTATCTTCTTCAAGAGCAAGAGATATATTGAGAAGTTCACGTACTTTTGTAGCCTCAGGAACCTGATCACGCTTAGCAATCAATGATATGAGAGCGTCAACTTCGGGAGAAAGTGTGATATTGAGTCTGCGTTTTGTTGTTGCCATAATACCTTGAGTGTATCACTTGTGTATCACCTATGTCAATCCCCCGCGGCGTAGCCGCGGGGGATTGTGATTATGGTTTGTGTTTAGAAATATGTGCGAAGGTCTATGTGCGAAGATCTGACCTTTGTCGGGGTATAGGGTAATCATATGTTGGGTTTCGTAAACCCAACATCATAATTCCCTATGCCTGTACACACAAAAAGCCCCGGGGCTTGTGGCCAAGGGGCTTTTTGTTTTACCTAGCTTTGACTTACGTCGCTGGTACAAATCCTGCGAGAGGAACACTCGTTGTTCCAATTTTTACCTGTGCCATTTCTTTCTTTCCTACCATTATCGAAGCATCAAGAATCTCAAGATACAGTGGATTGCCAGCATCATCAAAGTCAACAAGAATTGCTGGTGAAATCTCGACAGTGCGTGCAACCTTACCCTTTCGCAAGGTGACACTGAGCGCATCTACTTCTGAATCATAGTTGATTTTCATATGTTGATGGTATCACTTGATTTTACGGTTCGCAACCCAATGCGCAGTAACAATAACAATTCGTGTTTTTTCAATTTTAACAACAACCTTAAGATGATTTTTTAGATATGCTCGATACCTTTCTTCTCTAAAATTGTAACTCGGCTGGACGAAGTCAGGTGTTGTAGCGGTAGCAAGTACTTTTACTTTGTCTAATCCTCTCTGTTTAATTTGTAGTAAAGAGTGCTTACTAAACACGATTTTCATAACAAACATATTGTACCACAATCCCCCGCGGCGAAGCCGCGGGGGATTGTGATTATGGTTTGTGTTTAGAAATATGTGCGAAGGTCTAT
>DALYES010000041.1:6869-7698 GCA_031972435.1 Minisyncoccota bacterium | reverse complement strand
ACAATTTGAAATCGCACAATTTCAAACGCACTATACACGACAAGTATTCCAATTGGGAAATGTACAAACAGTGGATGAATATTCATAGAGATTGTAAGAATGATAACTAGATTATTATACCCCATTCATACATTCGTTACTGAATCTCATAGAACAAAATCGAGGACGTATAAAATCTAGAAGTGTTTGAAGTTGGTTCACATTGTATACATCTCATACCGTGTAATAATCGCCGACTCACCACGGCTTCTCTATGTGGACAGGTAATAAGTGAGTCGTTATAGTGCACATATATATACATGGAAAAAAATAAAAATCTAATTGGTGGTTTTGTGATACTGGGAGTATGTTTGTGTATTGTTGTGAGTATCGTTTATTTAAGATCTCGAAACAATGAATCGAATAATGAGATTTCTTATGTTCAAGAAGTTACACAGGAGAAGCCTGTTGATATCGCACTCGATTTCTATACTACGTGGCTCGTTGCAGTACAGTCCACAACCACAACACCGTACGCCGATGGCCTTGCGAGTGAAAAACTATTGAGTGAAGAACTACGGACAAGACTCTTCGCGAGCGAGGGACGGGTGCAAACCGAAATAGACCCAGTCCTTTGCCAAACTACTACCCCCATGCGCGCCACGGGAAGAGTGGTGTCTACCCAAGAAAATGAAGCACGCATACTGATTATGGCAAAAGAAAAAGAACTTACTGCGCAATCTGTGTTTACACTCAAGCGCATCGGTGATGGATGGTTCATCGATAGCATTATCTGTGCTCCCGGAGAGTTTGCGTTGCCTCGAGAATTTAGTTTTGAGGAAGAGGGATA
>DALYES010000041.1:2726-6859 GCA_031972435.1 Minisyncoccota bacterium | reverse complement strand
CAACTCCATTTAATCCTCAAGACTGGCATATTGTCTTTACTGAAGATGGTGAAGGAGGACATGTGGTTCCGCTATTCTTTAGCACAACGACGGTCTGCCGTTCTCTAGACCAAAGTGAAGCACCATGTATTCCGGTCAAGTTCGTAAATGGCACGAAAATCCATGTATACAGCCAGATGACTGAGCGCGGTGCCGAAGTTAAACGCCTTGAGTTTATTGAATAATGTCCACCCACACATTAAAACTTATTAAAATTATTAATCGTAGAATACATATAAACATATGAGTATCTTATTATGGGTTGTCTTTGGAGGTATTGTTGGATGGATCGCGTCGTTGATAATGGGCACCGATGGACAGCAGGGGATTATTCTCAACGTCGTCGTGGGTATTATTGGTTCGAGTATTGGCGGTTACATTATGCACGCGCTTGGTGAGGGAGGTGTTGGAGGATTTACGGTGCGCAGTTTCGTTGTGGGAGTTATTGGTGCGGTGGTACTCCTTGCTATCGTTAAACTCATACGAGGATAAGCTATGAAAAGTATCACTACACAGATTTTTGTAGGACTCGGAGTAATATTCCTCCTTCTTCTCTGCGTGGGTATATATTTTTTTGTAATAGACCCACTCAACCTCAAACCACTTCTCTTTGGGGACATGTCCCCAAAAACACAGCAGAACACTGCTGTCGAAAAAAGTACAAACGCAAACGCCCCAGATGCGCAGTCAACAGGTTTTGTTCTCTATGACGCTCAAAAGTCAGCACTTACCTCGCTTGGCATTGACCCGGCAGCTGTACCCTCTTCAATCACACTTGCACAGGAAACATGTTTTGTAGAGGCACTCGGTACCGCGCGTGTTTCCGAAATCAAAGCAGGTGCTGTACCAAATGCAATTGAGCTTCTGAAAGCCAAACCGTGTATGTAGTAGTCTAAGACAAACAGCCATTTCACAACGTGAAATGGCTGTTTGCTATGCACCACCTCCGTAGAAAATCATCGAATCTCTAAACGATATCACAAATATTTTTAGGTAATGTTACCCCTATATTTCTGTAGCATTTTCTTTATAGTTTTTGATGAATTTTCTTAATTTTACTAACTTCCTTTTCGAGTCGAGCAACGAGGACCTCCAATTTCTCTGTGCGCTCATTGTACATCGCATCAAACTCATGAACCCTACCCGCAAGCGTTTCGGCAACGCTCATGATTTCGGTTATGTCTTCTATGGCGAGAAGAATAATGGGTGGAAAGAATTTTGATTCTGAATCCTTATGATAGTGAATTTGTCTTGCGTTGAGGAGCATTACTTTTCGCCCTATCGTAGGAAAGACATGCGTTACCTCAAACCCATTAAAAAAGGTGTTATTGGGGAGAATATTCTCGAGGAGTTCTTTGAGTGCAGGAATATTCCACTGTCCATCACCTAATTTATACACCACGGTACCCTCTGTATCATCTTTCTCCACCTGAAACATTCGATAAAAGGGATCATTCGCTGCCATGACACAAAAGTTCTTGTCGAGGATGAGTACTGGCTCATGCACAACATCAACCATCGTTTTGATATATATCCAACTCTCATCCCAAAGTTTACCAAAAAAATCTTCGTCGACTTCCTGTACACCCTGCCCTATTTTTGCTTCTAATTTATTTATTTTCATACTGATAGTTGATTACAACTCTTCTGAACTCTTAATCAAGCCGTGCTATAGAGGAAATGATTGCAACACTATTCACGATTTTCGCTTTAAAGAGAATTTCGTATTGTGTGCTATACTGTTGGAGATACGAAACTATACACATGGTGTAAGGACCATGTAACGAGCGTTGGTAGACGGACTCGGATTCTACCTTGAATACAAAAGAGAAATTGAAATAAGCGTGTAATAAGTCTGTAATAGGAGCCTATTGCAAACGGCATATGTGCGTATGATTACTCGAAGACAAATGAAGCTTCAGGGACGTCTCCTCACCGCAGGACATGTCTCTTTTGAACGTGGACTTCACCGCTACGCAGCATCTCGAATAAGCGACGACATGCTCTCTGATGACTTAGTGCAAAACACATTTCTCAAGACATGGAAGTATCTGGTACGTGGAGGCAAGGTAGACCTTATGGAAGCTTTTCTGTATCACATTCTCAAAGCACTCATCATTGATGAATACCGAAAACGTAAGACAACATCACTCGACACACTCCTCGAAAAAGGCTTTGAGCCCAGCATCGACACCGCTGAGCGAAATGTCGATATTGTAGATGGAAAACAGGCTATGGATTTGATAGCGCAGTTGCCTGTTCTGTACCGAAAGGTGATGCGCCTCAGATACATCCATGACTTGTCACTCAAGGAGATTGCACTCATAACGGGACAGTCACGAAATACCGTTGCCGTGCAGACACACCGCGGACTCGAAAAACTTCGCGAACTGCATAGAAAGCGTACAGCCCCACAATCACGTCGTCTTACAGAAGCACTCACCAAGAAAATTCCGCTGTAATGGTTTTGTAATCACATCGGCTTCACTGTAGAGACTCTTCTTTCAACATTTACGACTGTGCAACTATGCACATGTAGTGATTGTTTCCAAAGAAATTATTAGAATGATTGTAATACAAATTATATGACTAAATTTATCACGACGAAGGTATCAGTTGCTATGCTCGCTCTCGCCATTATTGGATTTATGGGGGTTGCTGCTATGAGTTTCCCTGTCTTCGCTCAGGCCGCATCGTATGCATATGTTGATGTAAACGGTGAAGTACGTTCTGTCACGGCGACTGACTGGATGACCGCGATTAAAACAGCACCGAACATTCATCTTCACAGTGGTGTTCTTCTCCTCAGTACTGCTGCTGACTTTGGAATTGTTGGGGATAATGTTCCTGCATTCTAGTTACTTGCAGGTCCCGAGAGTCCAGCGACATAGTAAAAGAGGACACTCAACGAGTGTCCTCTTTTACTATGCGGATGATTTATGTTGTAGGAGGAACGTTATATGTGCGGTATAATGAACGTGATCAAATCTCTCTAAAAGTTAGACGTTAAAAAAAATACTATGAAATCATTTACATTTCCGAAGCCGTCGGTCCGTTTTTCGGTCTTTGCTCTGACACTTCTTCTCGCACTTGTACCATTTTCTTCACGTGCCGAAAGCACAAAGCCCTCTTGCGAACTCCAGGTTACCACTAAAAACGGTACCACTACCGTAAAGAAGACTGAGGATATTCTTCTTGTACAAGGCGATACAATGCACATTACATGGAGTAGTGCACATGCACAGACCGCAACAATGGGTAATGGCAGAATTATTCCTCTAAGCGGAACCGCGACAAAAACTCCGAGCAAGACAGCGACATACTCATACCGATTTTCCTCGGGGAATGCACGGGTTACGTGTGCAGTAACCGCACATATCGTTACCGGTGATTTCACTGATTCTTCTCTCACTACAAAATTATCAAAACCAACGATCTCGGGAACTGCAGAGGGTACAAAGAGTGTGCGAGTAATCATATACAAAGAAGGGAGTGAACGTGTACTGTATACGAGCAACGTCATTCGAGTTAAGGACGGTGAATGGAAAGCAAAAATTTCCAAAAAACTCGTTGACGGTGTCTACAATGTTGTGCTCTTAGGGGATAAAAATCTCGAGCTCAACACCATTACACGAGAAACGCTTACTATTGGAAAGAACGTGAAGGCTCCCGTAGCTACAGAAAAATCAGACACGACTCTCGTCGTGATTCCTGTTCCTCTCCTCATAGGTGGCACCGCACGCGGGGGTTCATCAGTTTCAGTCTCATATCTTCAAGTCATCAATATTGGAAAAGAGTCTGCAACACTCTCAGGATTTTCAATGAAACAAAATGGCACAGCAAAAGAAGAATCAATTACTGGGTTTACCGTGAGCGATGATAGTAGCTCTTTCCGTGGCGCTACAGAAGTTGGAAACATATTCAATAATGGTCTAGCATTTGTGCCGATACAGGTACCTTTTGCGCCCGGCCAGACACGACTCTTCACTATCAAGGCAATTCTTAAAAGCGACGTTACGCCATACTTAGGAACTCAACTTAAGATTGATGTTGCCGGAGTGCGTGCTACAGCGCAATTAAAAAATGCGTTCCCA
>DALYES010000041.1:0-2716 GCA_031972435.1 Minisyncoccota bacterium | reverse complement strand
GGACTATTGGTTTATAGATTTCAAAGTCTAAAGAAAAGAGTGATATACTGGTGACATTATTTCTAACGTTTTTTCGCATGTTTTTCGAAATTGTGCTCGTTGTGCTCGCTGTCCTAGTCTTGACCAGTATTCGGCAGATTAACCAGTACGAGCGTGGGGTAAAATTTACACTCGGTACATTCACGGGCATTATGGAACCGGGGTGGAGATTGATTTGGCCTATTATTCAGAGTTACGAAAAAGTTGATATTCGCATCAAGGCAGTTGATGTTCCCGACCAAAATGCGATTACACGTGACAATGTCACCGTACGGGTGAATGCGGTTATTTACTACAAGGTATCAGATGCGGATAAGGCGATTATTGAGGTTGAAGACTTCCGGTACGCAATATCACAGTACGCTCAAACCACCATGCGCAACATTGTGGGAGAGGTCACACTCGATGAGCTCCTCTCGAGTCGAGACAAGATAGCAGATAGAATTCGTGAAATTGTTGATAAAGAAACTGACGCGTGGGGACTCAAGGTACAAAACGTTGAGCTCAAAGACGTGAGTCTTCCTCCCGAAATGGAGCGCACTATCGCAAAGCAAGCAGAGGCTGAGCGGGAAAAGCGAGCCGTCATCATCAACTCTGAGGGTGAGCTCGCAGCATCACAGAACATTGCAAAGGCAGCAGCAATGCTCGCAGGAACCCCAGGAGCACTCCACCTACGAACCCTCCAATCAATCAATGATATGTCTTCCGACCAGAGCAACACCGTGGTGTACATGGTTCCTACGGAGGCACTGCGTGCGTTGGAAGGTTTTATTAAGAAGTAACGTATTTATATCGTATATGCATCAAGGAAATTGGACATGTAGTGGCTGTAACGGCACTATCACTGAATTACCATTTGAACCAAAAAACACCATGGGACTTCTCTGTCGCGAGTGCCACCAAAAAAAGAAAGGTGGAAACTCGAGCCCAAAGAGACAAGATGGTGACCGCCCACGCTTTTCTGGGGATTGGAAGTGTAGTGGCTGTAGTGCGCCAATAACCTCACTTCCCTTCGAGCCCCGAGACACCTCAAACTTGCTCTGTATTGACTGCTTCAAGAAATCAAAGGCGTAATCGAATAGAATAGCTATACGAACACGCCCCCGAGGCAAAGCCTCGGGGGCGTGTTATGGAATGACTACGCACGCATTGCCATGCGCACCTGATTGACCACTTCCTTTGGTGTCATGTTTGCCTTGATGATGTACTCATCGCTCCCCTGTTCAACCGCGTGGACAATATTTTCTGGGTCACTCATGTTGGTCAAATACACCACCTTCGCACCTTTCCCCCACGCATCTCTCCGAATTTTATTCATTGCTTCATGCCCATTCATTTCGGGCATCATGATATCCATAAGAATTGCATCGGGGTGTTCTCGTAGCGCACTCTCTACGCCTTCTTTACCGTTTGTTGCGGTGAGTACCTGTACCCCCGCAAGAATAAAAGCATCTGCGTACAATTCACGAATATTTTTGTCGTCTTCGACAATGAGTACCGTTGGTTTTTTCATAGTACAAGCGTACCACGCTTTTCCCCGCTCCATGCATGGGCGTGTTCGTATTCAAGAATATAATTTGACATTATGCGACACCAGTGTGATACTACAGTTTGCAGTAGCAGTTCCTTTTCAATCTCATCTATAAGGAAGGGTATCACCGTGTTAAAAGCTATCACCAACTCCATTCAAGACGCATGCGATCGCGTCACCATGGTTTACCTTACCTCTGCAGGAATTGTGCTGTTCTGCACTATCCTGCCGATCCCGTTTTCGCAGTTCTTCCTCACCTGCGCCCTCTTGCTTTTTTGTGTTCGGGGCGACGACAGTGTGAACAGGCGTGTGATGACGGCAATCGGAGTCCAGGTCGCATGCTTGATTGTCGCGGCGCTGATTGCGGTTGCAGTTGCGTACAAAAGCGGAATCAGGATACCGCTCATTGTCGAGCCAAGTACCATGGTTCATCTGAAGATCTTCGGGAATGGTGTCGTGTCGAATGACCTGTTTTCCCGGGTAATGCCGATATACGCAATATCGCTCCTCTTTCCGCTCATTGCCTTGCTGTATTGGAAGTTTCCATACAGCTGGGAAGTCGAGGCGGCATGAGCTCAGCGATGAGTCCAACATCGAAAGCGCTCTTCCGAGAGCGCTTTTTTCATACCTCTTGAATGTGAAATTGCTAAAATAATCATTTTGTGTCATAATCAAAAAATGAATAACTTTACAGGCGGTGGGTTCAAAAAGAGAGGTGGTGATTTTGGTGGACGGGGGAAATTTGGAGGTAGTTCAGCAGGCCGTGGTGATAGACCGAGAAGTGGTGGTTTTGGTGGTGGAGACCGTGGAGGACGCCCACAGGGGCAATCAGAGCTCTTTAAGGCGACATGTTCAGCATGTCACAAGAGTTGTGAAGTCCCTTTCCGCCCGAGCGGAGATAAACCAGTATTTTGCAGTGCGTGTTTTAATAAGAAAGGAAGAGATGAAGAGCGAGGTGGAGGACGTGACTACGGGAGTCGTAGTGACTCACGAACAGAACGACCAGAATATGCACAGCCACGTCGTGAGTATGCTCCAAAGCGCGAGGAGGCACCACGAATCGTAAAGGACTCAGGGCTTGAAGACGTTAAACGCCAGCTTGTGACCATCGAATCACGACTCAATCGCATTCTTGACCTACTCAAC
>DALYES010000040.1:6223-7752 GCA_031972435.1 Minisyncoccota bacterium | reverse complement strand
ATTCAGTAATTCTGTATTGCAGAATTACTGAATAATGCTATACTCTGCGTATGAATACTATCAAACTCCAACAGCGCGGAGTGCTCACACTCCCGAAGAATATACGAGAAGAGCTCAGCTTGTCTGAAGGCGACGTCTTTACTGTTACCCATACTGATGGAAAAATTGTGCTTGAACGTCCACTGGGCGATGCAGAGCTTTTACATGACATCCGTCACTCTCTCTCCGAGATAAAAGCAGGAAAATTTATTGAGTTTGGCTCAATACCAGAATTCAAAAAGAAGCTTCGGGCGTATGAGAATTAGACTTTCTCTCACTGCATTAGAACAGTATCGCAGACTTCCACAGTCTCTTCAGAAGAAAGCAGACAAGCAATTTGAGTACCTTCTTCAAGACGTCCGACATCCATCACTCCATGCAAAAAAGTACAAAGGTACTGACGACCTATGGCAAACGCGCATTGATAAAGACTGGCGTTTTTATTTTTTTATTGTTGAACCACACTATGTGATTGTGTCTGTCATCAAACATCCTAAATAGTTGCGACGTGAAAAATGAGCACAAATGTGACATTTTTTTAATACTGTGGTATGATTTTCAGGGAAAGTAGTACCCCTCAACCACACACGGGAGCTCCGTCATGACCATCCCTGTATCCTTGAAACTGCAAAGTTCGTTTTTGACCCACTCTGCGAGATTAGCGCAGATACTAACTGCAGCACAAATCGAGTTTCTGCATGCATCCAAAACTTTTGACACATTAGTCTTTGTTGAAAGCAATACGAGCTCGGACAAAGTTCCTAATGTCAACGAAACACAATTAGATCGCATACTGAAACATTTTGATGCTTCAATCGATTTGTTGAATGGACATGGTGTCATGTTTGAATACCTCCACCAAGTCTGTGATGGCACACGAATCGACGTTCCCGCGCATGACAACGAGATATCAGCTCTCATAGTGCAACTTCTGGCAGAAGGATCCATTTCGACACGTGTGGCTCAGAAAGCATCAAGGACTCTCGATGAACGTCGGAGAGGTGGAATTCTCATTCGTCTCGAAGAGGAAGTCGTAGAAATTCATGAAGCGATGATCATCCTCAAAAATTCCTTCACATGCCAGAACTCTTCGAATGTCACAAGTCGCCTCAAGAATGAGCGACCCGTCAACATTCTTGTCGAACTCGGAAGAATGGGCAAACGGTGGGAGTCCTTGCGCCAACTACTGCTCTTCACGCGTTTAGCATACGGAAGCAAAGCGTTCGGCACAAGTAACTTCAGCCAGATCATCCGACCGTGACATTCGTTGTATCCAAATGGCCCTGCATTACGTAGGGCCATTTTTTTGCTTAAACTTAAACTACAAAATACAGTTTTAATTTGATATACTTGGAGAATGAAAAAACGACTTTTTACCGGCCTCCAGCCGTCAGGAACGCTTCATATCGGAAACTACTTTGGTGCGCTCAAACCATTTACTGATATCTGCCACGAGTACGAGAGCTTTCTTATGATTGCTGACCTCCACG
>DALYES010000040.1:277-6213 GCA_031972435.1 Minisyncoccota bacterium | reverse complement strand
GTTCGTGATTACCTTGCGGTAGGAGTTGATCCTGATGAAATAATCTTATTCAAACAATCAGACGTTCCTGAACACACCGAACTCGCATGGATTTTTGAAACGCTTGTATCCGTACCATTTCTCATGCAAGCACACGCATACAAAGACAAGGTTGCGAGAGGAATTGAAGCAAATGCAGGACTCTTCAACTACCCTATGCTCATGGCTGCGGACATTCTCCTCTACGACGCAGACGTGGTGCCCGTGGGTGAGGACCAGCGTCAGCACGTAGAGTATACGCGTGAGGCGATGACGAAGTTCAACAACACCTACGGCGATACGTTTGTTGCGCCACAGGAACTGGTCATAAAGAGTGTGGGTGTCGTCCCCGGAACTGATGGACAGAAAATGAGTAAGAGCTACAAGAACACCATTCCGCTCTTTGGTACTAAAGATGAAATAGCAAAAGCAGTGATGAGTATCGTAACCGATTCTTCTGGTGAACGTCCGCAGTACGTGTACGCTATTCACGCACTCTTTAGAACAGCAGAAGAACTTGAAGTGCTCTATACTGAGCATGCAGGGAAGTATAAGAATCTGAAGGGAGCACTCATCGATGACATTGAGGCAGTGGTAGCTCCAATGCGAGAAAGACGCGCGCAGATTACTGACGACGAGATCACGCGGGTGCTCAAAAACGGTGCGGAGCGCGCGCGAATGCAAGCGAGCACAAAAATGTCTGATATTCGCGCGCGCGTCGGCCTCACGTTATAAGTCATACCCAATAGAAAAGCCCCGACATGCGTCGGGGCTTTTTTGATGGCCAGTGGTCTGGTCAATCAGATCTACGAGGAACTTGTACAGTCGCGCACACATGCCCACGATACCAAGGATACCAAGTGCGATTAGTAACGGATTCCAGTTTTCCTTGTTCGCCACCATCGATAAAAGATATGAGGTGAAAAGAAGCAAAATGGTACAGACGAGGAATGCACAGCACACCTTTACGGGATTGTGTTGCTTTTCCATGTCAATTCCTCCGTGTGGCAATCGGTCTTGCTTCGTTGAGTATGGAATCACGGTACGTGACACCAAAAAGCGTACTGATCTTTTTGAGTTCTCGTTTCTTCGTACGCCAACCCTCTGGCACAACGCAGACATCGGTGTGTACATTCGATCTGAAAAAATCGTTCATTCTCTCCCATTCTGGATCATGTATGTTCCAGATTGCTGAGAGTACCATTCTTCGAATCACTTCCGGCGGAAATTGGCTTAGAATCTCTTTTCCCTTCAATTCCGAGTTGTACTTTTCGCACAACGAAACGAACTTGTCATATGTTTCATCATCGACAACCAAAAGAAAACACAGGTCAGTGCCGTGTTGTTCGCTCGCAATGGTTCCGAAGAGTTCAACGTGCAACACATGTTCCAAACGCACTAGATCTAGGGCGACATTCCGAGCAAATGACAACGTCAAGTCCGGAAGTTCCTGTCTGGGAAGACTTAGATTGAGAATATTTCGATCGCGAGGCATGCACTTTCCTTTCCGTATCAAATTGTTGAAGGAACAGCTCAACCGAGATTGTGCAATATTTTTGTACATTTTTCAAGCTATCGAGCCATATGCAATTGACGTACAGGGAACCACGGGGTACTCTAATAAGCACCAATGACGCAGTTGACACCTGCCGAGGATGAGTATGTTACTCCGGGTGCGCCCGTATAGCGCAGTGAGCTTTCTCTCGCGCAAAACCAAAGGTTTTGCGCGAGAGAAAGGAAGTAGGGTGGCACCGCGAAAATCAGTATGGTTGACGTCCGACGTCAACCATATGCAACATCGCCCCTATCGATACGTTATTCACTTAATCTATCTGTGGGGGCGAGTTTTCGTTTCTGCATTGCACACACTATGTCACGCACACTTATCGCTGACCTTCGTCAGCACATCGAAGAAGCAGTCACTATCTCCGCCACTCTCGACGTCGTACGCAACCAAGGTAAGGTCGCGTTCTTTGACTTTCGTGACCGTACGAGTGTCGTACAGGGCGTCATATTTGGAAAGCCGGAACTCCTCGCATCAGTACATGAGGTCAAACAGGGGTACACACTCGAGGTGACCGGTACTGTTCACACACGTCCAGAAAAAATGGTGAACGAAAAAATTGAGAACGGTGACATTGAACTCGAAATCACCGGCGTTACCATCCTCGGTACTGCAGAGCCAATGCCCTTCGACCTCGACGCCGAACTCAACATCGACACCTTGCTCGATTATCGTCCCATCACACTCCGCCGTCCACGAGAGCGTGCAATTTTCAAGGTGCAACACACCATCATCAAAGCGTACCGTGCATTTCTGATTGGTGAAGGATTTACTGAATTTCAGGCACCAAAGCTCGTCGGAGGTGACGCTGAGGGCGGTGCTGAGGTATTTCAAGTGGACTATTTCAACAACCAGCGCGCATACCTCGCGACAAGCCCACAGCTGTACAAACAGATGATGGTGGGGGTCTTTGAACGTGTCTTTACTACAGGCTCCATGTTTCGAGCTGAGCGAAGCGCCACCACACGACACCTAAGTGAAATCGCCATGCTCGATCTCGAAATGGGATATATCAAAGGCCACACCGATGTGATTAGAATGGTCACATCACTCATGCGATACGTTACCGAAGCAGTCACGTCTGAGTGTGCGAAGGAGCTCACACTTCTCGGTATGACGTCCCCACTCGCACCCGAGACATTCCCCGTATTGACACTCCGTGAAGCGCAAGCGCTCATCCTGAAAGAAACAGGAGTTGATAAAACAAAAGAGCCAGACCTCGAGCCAGAAGATGAACGTTTCCTCTGTGACTACGCACACGAGCACCTCAATTCTGATTTTGTCTTTGTGACTCACTTCCCAACAAAGAAACGTCCGTTCTACACCCACGTTGACCCTGAAAATCCGCAGTACACGCGTAGTTTTGACATGCTCTTCCGTGGACTTGAAATGTGTTCTGGTGGACAACGTGTCCATGACTACGAAACGCTCATCGAGCGCATACGTGAGAAAGGGCTTGATCCAGAAAAATTTGATTTCTACCTTCAGGCCTTCAAACATGGTATGCCTCCTCACGGTGGTGTGGGGCTCGGGCTCGAACGTCTCACCGCGAAGTACTGTGGTCTCCACAATGTGAAAGAGGCCTCACTCTTCCCACGCGATATCAATCGCATCGACACCCTACTCGCTAAAAATGAAATCAATGAAAATTAAACTTACCTCAAAACTCCCTGGAACACACACCCACGTAGTCCTTGTTGAAAAAGGAGTCGAGCGTCTCATGCGTGAGGGGAAGACAGACACGCTCCACATCCCCGTAGGAAAATTTACAAAAGTCACACCGCGAACACTTCGCACACTGATACGAACTGTTGTGCAGTCTGCAAAAAAGCAGAAGCTTGCAAAAATGGCACTCACGCTCTCCTACGACGCATTTCCAAAGTGCCACGCATACGGAGAGGTGTGGTTTTGGAGTACCGTAGCGGAAAACCTTATGCTCGCTCAGTATGAGTACACCGTGTATAAGAGTGTTCAAGAAAAATATACTCTCGAGGAAGTGGTAATTGTGGCGGAGGGGAAAGTCGTGCAGGGCGGAATCGCGCACGGTACCACGCTCGCTACCTTCACTAATACATGCCGTGACATCGCAAACACTCCAGGGAGTGATATGACCCCAGCAATACTCGCCGCAAGAGCACGTGAGATACTCAAAGGCACAAAAGCAAAAGTGACCGTGCTCGATGAAAAACAAATTTCCAAACTCGGCATGGGTGGCGTTGTTGGTGTAGGGAAGGGTTCAAAGCACAAGCCACGATTTATTATCATTGAGTACAATGGCGGAAAGAAGGATGAGAAGCCAATTGTGTTTGTCGGGAAGGGTGTCACCTTCGACACTGGGGGGCTCCAAATAAAGCCCGGGATGGCGATGTACGAGATGCACATGGATATGTCGGGCGGTGCATCGGTCATTGCTTCAATTGGCGCTATCGCGGAGCTCGGTCTCAAGAAAAATGTGGTAGGACTCATTCCAGCAGTTGAAAACAACGTGGGTGATGATGCTATTCGTCCGGGTGACGTGCTCACGATGATGTCGGGCAAGACAGTCGATGTGCTCCACACCGACGCTGAAGGGCGCCTCATTCTCGCCGACGCACTCCACTATGCACGTAAGTACGAGCCAAAGCTTGTCATTGATATTGCAACCCTCACCGGTGCGTCACTCGTCGCCGTCGGCCAGCACGCGAATGTAATTATGACAAAGGACCGCGCACTTGAGGACAGCTTCCGTGACCTCGGTGAAGAGAGTGGTGACTACGTATTTCCGCTTCCTCTCTGGGACGAGTACAAACAGTACACAAAGGGAGTGCATGGCGATATTGCAAACATACATTCTGGAGATACGAAGTATGGTGGCACGATTACTGCAGGCATGTTCCTCGCACACTTCACCAAGAAAATGAAGTGGGTACACATCGACATGGCCCCTCGCACAACATCCGTCGGAAGCGACAAACTCGCCAAAGGAGCAACGGGAGAGCCAACACGTCTATTGGTAAAGATTGCTGAGAAACTCTAGACAAACCGAGTTATTGTGTTCTCATAGGGCTGACCTATGTAAATGGTTAAAATTAGAGGGGATAGCAAGAAAGTCATTAGAGGATGCATCAAAACCTATATCTGAAGGAGGTGTGAGACAGAGTCTGTGATTGATGTCTTACACGGAATGTACCTCACTGCAAAACAAGAACGAAAATTGCACGAAGCAGAAATGAATACATAAATAAACATTTTTACTTATTTTTGTTTCATACAATAGACAATAGAGTAGCCATATAGAAAAAGCCACTCACGTGGCTTTTTGCTCTGCTTGTTGCTCTGGCTAGGCAACATAGTGCCCTGCAGTAAAGGCAAGACCGAGCAGTATGCAGAGGACGCCTAAAACAAATGCCACTGTTCCTTTGAAATTCGGTACAATTATGCATTCACTCGTAATCCACTTCGGATGTCCTTTTTGCTTCCATTCTGAAAGCAGGAGAAAAAGAACACCAATGCCAACAAGAACTGATGGAATCATCCACCATTCAATTGCAAGTACAATTTTCATGAAAAACTCCCGTAGTTAAACCAGCTCTTACAATACTTCAAATTACACAGATGTCAATTTTGGCAAATTTTGAGCTAATGTATGATCAACTTACGATGTCGGCATGATTGCATGAGTGGTGAACAACATGCACGCGCCTACGGCGCGCGCATGATAAAATGGAGAGGTGCCCGAACAGCAATCAGTACTACCTGACAGCGTTTTTCATATTCAATCCGATGTCTATTCGGGTCCTTTGGATTTGCTCATTGATCTCATTGAGAAGCGTAAATTCCTCGTGAATGACATCTCGCTCGCCGCAGTGACCGACGACTACATGGCGTACGTTGCGCGCTTTGAAAAAAATCCACTTCGCGAAATGGCAGATTTCATTGTGCTCGCCTCAACACTCCTCCTCCTCAAATCAAAATCCCTCCTCCCTGTACTCGAGCTCACGGAGACAGAGGAAGAGACGATTGAGTCTCTCGAGAAACGACTCCGCTACTACCAAATCTTTCGTAGTGCAGGGAAGACGCTCGAGTCGATTTTTGGAAAATCAGTACTCTACAATAAACGATTTGTCCCCGACAAGAATCCCCTTTTTATAACTGATTCGTTCACTGAAGTTTCGTCACTCAGTGTTGCGATGCGTGATGTGCTTCGCAACCTTCCAAAGAAAGTAGAGAAGCCAAAAGTGCAGGTACGAACTGTTGTCTCTCTCGAAACAATGATAGAACGTCTCAAAGAGCGCATTGAACGTCAGTTTTCATGTAGATTTCAAGAACTCACGGGAAACTCAAAGGAACGTACCACAATTATTGTTGGATTCCT
>DALYES010000040.1:0-267 GCA_031972435.1 Minisyncoccota bacterium | reverse complement strand
GGGAGGAATACTCGTACGGCAGTCAACACACTTTTGTGATATAGAAATAGAGCGAGAAGGGAACACTGCACCACGATATTTGTAAATGTCAATGTTTTTTATGCCCAGAATTCGGGTGTGAGGCAGAAAAAGAATACTAAATCTTGCTATACTGGAGGAATGGAACTTAATGCGTGCATTGAGGCAGTTTTGTTTTACAAAGCAGAGCCAATGTCAAAAAAAGCGCTCGCTGACCTTTTTCGGGTATCACTCGATGAAGTCTCTCAT
>DALYES010000039.1:1094-7921 GCA_031972435.1 Minisyncoccota bacterium | reverse complement strand
GAGCGTGATTTTAGGTGGCACGGTAATCCTCCGGGGCTCGGGCCTGAGGATATAATTCCGAAAAGCGAACAAGCGAAAGTCGCGCTTATGAAATTACGTACTCTTAATGGACACCTTCACATGCACGAATATGGAGAATAATCTAGCAACACACCTCAACCCAAATCTTTTCAAAGCAGAGGTAGAGACCGCGCCAAATCGTAATGGGTATGGGGATGGTCTTAAGGAAGCGGGGGAAGCGGATGTACGTGTCGTAGCGCTCTCGGCGGATCTCACCTCTTCAACAAAAACGAATGTGTTTGCGGAAGCATTCCCAAAACGTTTTGTACAAATCGGTATTGCTGAACAAAATATGGCATCAGTGGCTTCTGGTATGGCCGCGATGGGGAAGATACCATTTTTTGCATCGTACGCAGCATTCTCACCGGGAAGAAATTGGGAGCAAATTCGTACCACCATTGCATACAATGGAGCGAATGTGAAAATTATTGGAGCCCATGCAGGTGTTTCGGTGGGGCCAGACGGCGCGACGCACCAAGCTGTGGAAGACCTAGCGACGATGCGTATTATTCCACGCATGGTGGTCATCGCACCATGTGACTATGATGAAGCGAAACGTGCAACTATTGCAATAGCAAAGTACGTGGGGCCGGCGTACATGCGTCTTGCGCGTGAAGCAAGTCCACGAATTACGACACAGGGCTCACCGTTCCACATTGGGAAGGCGGAAATATTTTTACATCGGACCAGAGAACACAAAAAGACGGTTGGTATTATTTCGACGGGGATAATTACGTATCAAGCGCTCGTGGCTGCCAAATCGCTCAATGAGCGTGGCATCGGTGCATCGGTACTCCATGTAGCAACGATTAAACCACTCGATACCGAAGCCATACGACAGTTCGCAGAGTCACATGATGTGTTGGTAACCGTTGAGGAACATCAACGCGTAGGCGGACTCGGGAGTGCTGTTACCGAGTACCTGAGTCTCGTTCGTCCAACGAAAGTATTGCGTCTGGGTATCAATGATGTGTTTGGACAGTCAGGGACAATGGAAGAACTTTTTGCATGCTACGGCATCGATAGCGCATCAATTGTGCGTGAGACGGAAAAGTTTGTGGGATAAAGAGTGTAAAAAAGCCCCGACCGCGTTGCGGTCGGGGCTTTTTTATTACGTCATGTGCACAGACTACGTATCTTTTTGTAGGTAACTATTCCAAGTAGAAGCAGAACAGATCCTCCAAAAAGATTGAAAGCAATTTGTCCAAATGTTCCACCAATCTCAACTATTATAAATCCAAAAAAATTAATCGCTACAAAGCAAGTAATCCAATAAATTATAAGAAGCAGAATATCGCCAATTTTTTTCCAGACTTTCATATTCAATACATACTACTACACCTTCTGTGCAACGTAGTCTGTAGGTGCGGTTTTTAGGTACTCAAGGATTTTTTCCTTTGTCAGAAGTCCGTGCTGCGCACCGATGTGCTGGACGACTGACATTGAGTTGATAGGACCCCACGCGAGTGCGGTCTTCACGTCTTCTCCAAGGATGAGGGCGCTCACAAACGTTGATGAGAAAGAGTCACCCGCACCGGTGCGAGAGACAGGCTCTTTTGGATCAGGGTACATGGGCATGTACCATGCAGTGTCACCCTCGAGTGCGTACGCACCGCGAGGGCCATCGGTGATAACAGGAATTTTTGGACCGAGCTCCTTCATGAGACGGAGGAGTGTCGGAATATCTTGTTCTTCAGAGTTCAAAATTTCCTGTGCCTCTTCTTTGTTACAAAAGAAAATCTCGGTTACCGCATAGAGGTCTTTTAGTTCTTCATACCCGAGTCGAATCTGGAATGTTCCTGGTTGAAATGCGAGCTTTGTCTCTGGATGTTCTCGGACGTACGTCGCAACTTCATGGTGGAACGCAACACCATTTTCACCAATTGAAGAAAAGTAGAGAAAGCGTGGTGGAATTTCAAAATGTGGAAGCATGTAGGGGAATTCCTCATGCTTGATGAGAATGGTGCGTTCTGCACCGTAGCGAAGGATGTAGTGGTAGTTGGTCTTTTTTCCTTCGTGAATTTTTACAAAATCAGTATCAATCCCTTCTTTTCGAAGCGTATCGAGACAGTCGCTCCCATTCCTATCGTGTCCGAGACTCGAGACGAGCGCAGAGCGGAGCCCGAGTCGATGTGCCGCAACGGCAGCATTTGCCGAGTTACCGACCGCATTTACAATGACCACATCCTTATAGGGAAGTTTGCCACCGAATGCCATTTCAAGTTTTTTTCGACCCGTCTTTTCGTCAATAGTAATTTTTGCGTCCTCTTGTGATAATTCAATAAATGCGTCTATTGTGGTGTCGCCAATTGCGACAAAATCATACTGTTGTGCCATATCGACTGATTGTACCACCTCACGACATTTTCGCGTGGTATAGTAGTGGGACATTACAATTAAATAATCATCGTACGCTCTATGGCACTCATCTACATAACACGGCACATTCCTGAAATCGGTATCAATCTACTCCGCGTGGCGGGGCATACCGTAGACGTGAGTACGAAAGACGGTGTTCTCACGCCGGCAGAGCTCACTCACGCACTCAGTGCAAAACCATATGATGCGGTCATCTGCCTTCTCACCGATACGATTAACGCTGACGTATTTGCTTCGGTACCGACTGCAAAGATATTTGCAAACTATGCCGTAGGGTACAACAACATCAATCTCAGTGATGCGCAGAAAGCAGGAGTGACGATTACGAATACTCCCGGAGTGCTCACCGATACCGTTGCTGAGTTCACCATCGCGCTCATGCTCGCGCTCGCACACCGTATTCCTGAAAGCGACGTCTTCACCCGTGCTGGAAAGTACAGTGGGTGGGGACCAGAGCTATTTCTTGGAACTGACCTAAAAGGGAAGACACTCGGTATTCTCGGAGCAGGTCGCATTGGGTTTGAGGTAGCACAGAGAGCACATCATGGTCTCGGTATGCAGATTGCCTACTACGACATCACACAACTTCCTGCACTCGAAAAAGAGTGCAAGGCGGAATTCGTCCCAACTGTCGAGGCACTCCTCACCCGCGCGGACGTAGTGTCTATTCACGTACCACTCTTGCCATCTACCGAGCACCTCATCAATACAGAACGACTCGCCATGATGAAACCAACCGCGTACCTCATCAATACATCGAGGGGACAGGTTGTTGATGAAGATGCATTGGTGACTGCGCTCAAGACAGGGACGATTCGTGGCGCAGGAATTGATGTGTTTGAACATGAACCAGCGCTCGCAAAGGGACTCACCGCGCTTCCCAATGTTATCGTGACGCCCCACATTGCATCAGCATCTGAGGAAACACGAGCACAGATGGCACTCATTGCGGCTCAGAATGTCATTGACTTTCTTGCGGGGGAGGAGCCAGACAACACGGTGACCATAGCATAAGGAGTGCAACGACTGTACCGTATGTGTCCGTCGTTTTTTCGTTCCCCATGGAAGAAAAAACGATGAAACCAAGAACGGTGGTTGTATTTTTGGTTCTGTATGGTATGGTAGTCGTCATCACACTTATTTATTTCATATGACATTTTCACTTACTGTAGAAGCACGAACCGAGCGAGGAAAGAAACTCACTGGGTTGCGAAATGCAGGGAAACTACCTGCAGTTATGTACGGACCAAAAGAGGAGGCGACTCCGATTAGTGTAGACCGCATTGCATTTGAGAAACTCTTTAAGCAAACAGGAGAGTCAAGTGTTATTGTGCTCAATGGACTCAATGCGCCAAAAGAGGTTATCGTTCACGATGTCTCATTTGATGCACGTCGTGGTGGAGTCATCCACGTTGACTTTTATGCGGTTGAAGCAGGAAAAGAAATCACCGTCGATGTACCACTCGTGTTTGTTGGTGAAGCACCAGCACTCAAGCAGGGGGGTACACTCACGAAGGTGCTCCATGAAGTTGAGGTGACCTGTATGCCAAGCAATCTTCCAAAAGAGATTCTTGTTGACATCAGTGTCCTCGATGATTTTGAAAAACAGATTCACGTCAAAGACCTCACCATTCCGACAGGTGTCACTATAGAAAATGATGGAGAGGAAGTTGTGGTACTCGCTCAGCCAGTAGAAGAAGAAGCCGAGCAGACTCCAGCAATGGACATGAGTTCGATTGAAGTCGAAAAGAAAGGAAAGACCGAGAGCGCAGAGTAAGTACGAAATTGAATACCCCACAGCACGAAAGCCCCGAAAGGGGCTTTCGTGCTGTGGGTGGAGGAGTAGATACCTTCATGACTCCTTGCTATACTATGAGCATACGTATGTACATGCGAATTTTTGTTGCAATGGTGATTTGTATCAGTGGTGGTTTTTTGACACCCGAACTCGTCCGTGGACAAGAGGTGCCTGCAATTTGTAATGATGATGTGACGGGAAAGTCTGAGGAACAGTTAAAGATAGACCTTGCACTCTGTAATGCGGAAATTGCAAAGTGGCAAGGCATACTGAGTGGAACACGCTCTGAGATTCACAGTATTGACGGCGATGTGAAAGCACTTACCGCAAAAATCAAAACTGCTGAAGCAACGATCAAATCAAAGAATATTGCTATTTCGCAACTCTCCAAAGATATTAATGTGCGGAGTCAAAAAATTGGCAACCTTGAGGTGCTTATTGATGAGGGGAAACAGTCACTTGGCCAACTCATCAGACGGACGAATGAGCTTGATGATTATTCACTCGCAGAGGTTGTGCTCGATAGCAAGAATCTTTCTGAGTTTTTTTTGGATTTCGATTCATTCATGGCAATTCAGCGAGGACTTGAGGACCATTTCACCGCAATTCGCGAGACAATAGCACAGACAGCGGAAGAACGACAACGTCTCGGTGAGATTCAAGATCAAGAACTCGATGCAAAGTACGAAGTCGAGACGAAGAAAAAAACAATTACAAAATCAGAGCAAGAAAAGAAAGAGCTCCTCGTTGCTACAAAGAAGGAAGCAAAATCCTATGAGCAAATCGTAGCTGATAGACAGGCAAAAGCCAATCAAATCAATGCCGCACTCTTCCGACTTCGTGGAGTTGACGGAGGAGGTATCCCCTTCAAAGATGCGCTCGCGTATGCACAGGAAGCATCGAGGTACACGGGGGTGAGGGCGGCCTTTATTCTCGGTATCTTGCGACAAGAATCCAATCTTGGGGTGAACGTAGGTCAGTGTCTATTGGTAGATGCGACAACGGGTGCAGGAAAAGGAAAAAACACAGGCACACCATTCTCAGCGTTGATGAAGCCCGACAGAGATGTCACACCGTTCATGGCACTCATGCAACGTCTTGGTCGTGACCCGTACATGACACCAATATCGTGTTCACAACCGGGAGGGTATGGAGGTGGAATGGGTCCAACCCAGTTCATTCCATCAACATGGATGTCCTATGAGGGTCGTATCGCTACGGCATTCGGTGTTCCTGTTGGAGACCCATGGAACCCACAACACGCTATTATGGCAACAGCACTCTTTCTGCAAGACCTTGGGGCCGCGCGCGGTGGGTATTCTGCAGAACAGGAAGCAGCAGGTAGATACTACGCTGGTGGTGGATGGGCAACTCGGGGGCTCGGCTATGCATCGAGTGTGCTCGGCCACGCTGAGGTCTATCAAGAAAACATCGATTTCTTGAGTGATCGCTAAATGGGGAGGGCGCGAATAAAGCGGTTGCCAAATAAAGTAATTCTGGTATAGTGTCTCGACTATGAAAGCAGATATACATCCAAAGAATTACCGACAGGTCATTTTCCACGATAACTCAAGTGGAGAGCGATTTCTCGTTGGTTCAACAATAGCAACCAGTAAAACAGATCAGTGGACTGATGGGAAGGAATACCCGATTGCATTTCTTGATGTCTCAAGTGCATCACATCCATTTTACACAGGATTGGAGAAGGTAATGGACATGGCAGGACGTGTCGAACGATTTAAGACACGGGCTTCAAAGGCAACGACACGAACGAAAAAAGCATAGATAAGAAAACACCAAACCGGAGACACCTCCGGTTTGGTGTTTTCTGTCGGGTGCACTCTGATATACTCAGAGGGAGGCCATACACATCTGATGGAATACAATGACTCACAACTGAATACATTTCGTGAAAATTCAAAGACACAGTTTCTCTGTGGGCAGTTTGATGGGCTTCGCGCAAAACGTCTCGAGGCAGAAGCACTTGCCTCAGACCCGACAATGGCTGAGCTCGTGCACGAAGAAATTGTGGCGCTCGATGAGCAACTCAACCACCTCTATACCGAGATGGGGCGCATCATTGAGGACTCACGAGTGGAGGAGGCAAAACCGTACGGGGTCATGCTTGAAGTGAGAGCTGGTGTGGGTGGGGAAGAAGCGGCACTTTTTGCTGAGGAACTTTCACACATGTACTTACAGTACGCGCTCATTCGAGGTTGGCAGACAACAAAAATATCAGAATCGAGAGCGACGCAGGGTGGATACAAGGAAGCGACATTTGAAATTCTTGGGAAAGATGTGTATGACGAGCTCCGGTATGAAACAGGTGTCCATCGTGTACAGCGTATTCCCGTTACCGAAAAAATGGGGCGCATTCATACCTCAACCGCATCGGTGGTGATTCTTCCTATGCGAAAAAAACCAATTATCGAAGTCAATCCATCTGATTTCGATATGGAGTTTTCACGCTCTGGAGGTGCAGGAGGGCAGAATGTGAACAAGGTTGAGACAGCGGTCCGTATCATTCACAAGCCAACAGGAATAGACGTTCGCTCTACGAGCCAGCGTAACCAGCTTAAGAACAAAGAGA
>DALYES010000039.1:0-1084 GCA_031972435.1 Minisyncoccota bacterium | reverse complement strand
GTGGAAGTGACCTACGCAAAGGCAGGAGGAGCCGGTGGACAGAACGTCAACAAGGTTGAGACTGCGGTGCGACTCATTCACCGGCCTACAGGCATTGATGTTCGCTGTCAGTCTGAACGGAGTCAGTTAAAAAATCGTGAGAAGGCGATGACTCTGCTCATTGCAAAACTTGAAATGGCACACGAAGAAGAAGAGGCACGAAAGCATGCAGCAACGCGTCATTCACAAATAGGAACAGGCGATCGTTCAGAAAAAATTCGTACCTACAACGTGCCACAGAATCGTATCACTGACCACCGTATCAAAGAATCGTGGCATGCAATTCATGATATCTTGAATGGCAATCTGAGTGACGTGGTCGCTTCTCTGAAGCATGCTGAAGCAGGAGAGGAACACCATGAGTCGGTTGCGGAATAAGTACTGGTGTGGTACTATCCTCTGGCTCAGTAATTGAGCATTTTTTAATTATATGAATACAAATCACACATCGGAGAAGTCACTTATCGAGCGTCTATTTGACGTTGGTGCGCATTTTGGTTTTACCAAATCACGCAGACACCCAACGACAAGCCCGTTCATTTTTGGAAACAAACAGGGAACGGATATTATTGATCTTGAACAAACCGTACAAGCACTTGAGACTGCAAAAGCAGTGTGCACCGAAGCAGGAAAAGCAGGGAAGCAGATTCTTTTTGTGGGGACAAAAGAAGAGATTGTATCAGTAGTAAAGGAACACGCCGAGCGAGCAAAATTGCCATACGTTGTTAATCGATGGGTAGGAGGGATGCTCACCAATTTTCCTGAAATCAAAAAGCGTGTGCAACGACTCAAGGATCTGGTCGCTCAAGGTGAATCAGGAGAACTTGAACGAAAGTACATCAAGAAGGAGCGTGTCGTCATTGGCCGAGAGCTCAACAAATTGGTTCATAATTTTTCTGGTATCCAAGACATGGACCGTCTCCCATACGCACTCATCGTTGTCGACCCACGTCACGAAGCGATTGCCGTGCGAGAAGCGGGCGACCTCAATATTCCTATTATCGCGATTGGAAGTTCTGATTCAAATATTCGCCTTGTCACCTAT